>CAZISU010000001.1:0-22841 GCA_964541935.1 uncultured Planctomycetaceae bacterium
CATGATTGGCTTGAAAGAGTATCGTTTCGCCCGTGATCGGTCGGGTGAAGCGAAACCTCTCGGAAACCCTAGCGTTTCGCCAATCTGCCTACTCTTCACATTAGCGAGATTTACTCCATTTTGCAACCTCTAACGGGTCGGGGCATGGCCGCTTCTGGAACAAAACCATTGGGCGGAAAAATCGGGGAGAGAAATTGCCACTAAGGATGTATTAGGCAATACCCCTTGCGTGCCGTATCTTATGGGTTTTTCATAGCGTATCCGGAAAATCACCTTGCCCACGAAATCACTGGAAATATAGTGGCATCTGTTTAGCCCGGTCGCTTGTGACCGGTATGCAATGGGTGGGATTTGATTTTTCACAAACCCGGACGCCAGCTTTGCGTGACGTGTACGACAAGGGGTATACCAGTAGGGGGCTTTCCTCTGCAAAACTCTTGCTGTAGGCTTACGTGCTTGGAGCAAGTGCACATTTAATCTGCGCAAAAAATTCTTTAGTTGTAAAAATCAGGAGCCCAGTTTCATGCGATTGTCGCTGAACATTTTAGTCGTCTTAGTTCTCGTGTTGGCCGTTGTCGGGTGCAAGCCCCCGAAAGCGGCAGATAAACCGGCCAAAGATAAAAACAAGGCCGAAGCAGCAAAAACGGACGCAGCCGCCGCGCCAAAGGCTGAAAAGCCCACGATCAAGCAGGAGAAGACAGCCGCAGCCCCGTCCGCCGCAGCGCCGCCCGCCGCCAAAGAAAAAGAAACCGACTCTAAAAAGTCCGCTGAAAAACCCAAGGACGATAAAGCCGTTTCCGCCGCGCTTGCCACCATCGATAAACTGGGCGGGCGCATCAAACGCGACGGTAAGGGCGCCGTTGTCGATGTGGATCTCGACCAGTGCCGCACGAACGACGCCGATCTGGCCGCGATTGTCGGCTTGAAGACGATTCGCGTGCTGCGAGTCTCCGGCGCCGAAATTTCCGACAAAGGCGTGTTGGAAATCGCCAAGCTGCCCAAGCTGGTCAAGCTCGTGCTTTTCAATACCGAGGTTACCGACGCGGGCATCGCCAAACTGGCCGAGATCGAACAGCTCAAGGACATCAACCTGCGGCGCAGCACCAACGTCAGCGACGAGGGTATCGCGCATCTCAAAAAGCTCAAAAACGTGCAGTATCTGCACCTGCTCTACAACAACGTTACCGACGCCGGGCTGGAACACATCGGCCAGATGCCGCAAGTCAAGCTGCTGGACCTGCGCGGTTGCATGGGCGTGTCCGACGCCGGACTGGAACACCTCAAGGGGCTGAAGAACCTTCGCGCCCTGAAGATCCGTTCGTTCATTTCCGATGACGGGCTGGTTCATCTCAAGGGTCTCACCGGGTTGACGAGCCTGGCTCTGGAAGACACGCAGATCTCCGACGACGGCATGGAAAGCCTGGCCGGGTTGGTGAACCTCAAAGATCTGAGCCTCTTCCGCTCCTTTGTTTCGGACGAAGGTTTCCAGCACCTCGAAAAGCTGACCAAGCTCGAACAGTTCTCGGCCCGAGACCTGGCCTTTTCGGGCACCGGGCTGGTCCATCTCAAGGACGCGACCGACCTCTGGAAGCTTGACTTGAGCGAAACGGCCGTCGATGACGCGGCCCTGGCAAACCTGAAAAACCACCCCAAGCTCAAATTCTTAAACCTTTGGCACACGCAAATTACCGACGCCGGCATGGCCGAGTTGGCTAAGAACGCCAACCTCGAAACGCTTAACCTCAAGGACATAGGGCTCACCGATGCGGGGCTGAAACACCTCGAGGGACTCAAGAAGCTCAAGACCATCGACCTGGAAGGCAACCCCATCACCGACGCCGGGCTGGCTTCGCTGGCGAAGATCACCAGCCTCAAAAAGGTGATCATCAGCCTCACCGACGTTACCGACAAAGGCATTGAAAAACTGCAAAAGGCTCTGCCCAACTGCGAGATCGTTCCGTAGTCCAAGACAAATATGGCCAGACGACTTAGAATAGCACTGCTGATAGGAGCATCGCGCCAGTACCGGCGCGATTTACTCCGTGGTATTGCCGCTTATGCTCGCGTTCACGGGCCGTGGACATTTTATCACGAAGAACAGATCGTCGGCAATGCCAGACCGGCTTGGCTGAAGAACTGGCGCGGCGATGGAGTTTTGGCTCGGATCGAGAACCGCAAACTCTTGGACCAGATCGCCTCGATGAACATACCCACGGTCGATTTATTGGGGCTGCACAACACCCAGGGCATTGCCTCATTCGACAACGACACCAGGGCTTCGGCGCGGCTGGCCGCCGACCATTTCCTCGAACGGGGCTTCGAGCATTTCGCCTATTGCGGGCTGACGGGCGTTCATTATTCGGATAATTCGCGCGAATCGCTGGTCGAATACCTGCGTGAAATGGACCACTCCATCGAGATTTATAATCCGCCCCAGCCCTCGCGACGTACGAAATCCACCGAGCACGTCGTCGCCTCGACCGCCGAGGCCAAGGGCATTTTGCATGAAGAAGCCCTGGGCCAGTGGCTGGATTCGCTGCCCAAACCGTTGGGGCTGATCGCCTGCAACGATCTCCGCGCGCATCAGGTGCTTAACGCCTGTGCGCAACGCGGCATCGCCGTGCCCGACGAAATTGCCGTTATTGGGGCCGACAACGACGAGGTGCTCTGCGAGTTGAGCAACCCGCCGCTAACCAGCGTTGACCCCGACGCCCATCGAATGGGCTACGAGGCGGCTGCTCTGCTGGAGCGCATGATCGACGGCGAGCCGGCTCCGCAAGAAAAAATTCTCGTCCAACCGGCCGGCGTGATCGTGCGCAAGTCGACCGACGTAACTGCCATACCCGACCGCGCGGTGGCTGCTGCTTTGTACTACATTCGCGAAAACGCCTCGCGGGGCATCAGCGTCGACGAAGTCTTGCAAGAGGTCCGCCTGTCTCGCAGTACGTTGGAGCGACGCTTCACCAAGTACGTGGGCCGTTCGCCCAAGAACGAGATCCTTCGCGTTCAGCTTCGGCACGTCAAACAATTCCTCACCGAAACCGACTACCCTTTGGCAAAAGTAGCAAGATTGTCGGGTTTCAAACACGTGGAAAACATGTGCCATTTCTTCAAAGCTAAAACTAGCGAAACGCCGGGCCAATATCGCAAAAAGCACAGCCCACACGCCAAGTAGAACGCGATAAACGGCGTCGGGCAGTTCGTTAGATTAACCCGCAAGTCGTTTCCCCGTAAGGCATTACGTCTGCCGCAAGCTTGTCTACCAATGCACTCGGGCTGTCCGTTTGCGGGAAAATGCCAATTCTTGTGACGGATTTGACCATTGACTTCCATGGCGGGAAGATCATCCTGAATAATAGCGGTGTTACATAGAACACTAACCCGAAGCGCAAGCGAGGGGACGGACGCACTAACCCTTGCCGACAAAACTGTGACCCCCACCCCCCAATAAAACCTGCCCTCTAAACAAACTCATACAGGAACTCACCCATGCAAAACCGTAATAGCTCAAACAACAAGTCACGGCGTTCGTTTTTGAAAACGACCGGCGCGGTCGCGGCCGGACTTTCCTGGATGTCAACTTCTTCGGCCCAAGCGGCCAAGGCCGAACCCCTGGCCCTTAACGGCGGCAAAAAAGCGGTAACCGGTGGATCCGGCGCCTCGAAGTGGCCCCAGTATGGCAAAGAGGAAGAAGAGGCCGTTTTAGAGCTCGTCCGCAGCCCCGGCTACGGATCCTTGCCGGCTTTCGAAAAGGACTGGCGCAAGCACTTCAAGGTCGACTATTGCAAAACTCACTGCAACGGCACCGGGGCCATTACGTCGATGTTCTTCGCCTTGGATCTCCCGCCCGGCAGCGAGATCATGGTGCCCAGCTACACCTTTTTTGCCACCATCGTGCCCATGCGTCTGTTCGGCCTGGTGCCGGTATTTGTGGACATCAACCCGCAAACGCTCAACTTCGACCTGGAAGACGCCAAAAAACGCCTGACGAAGAACACTAAAGCGATCATGCCCGTCCACTGGATCGGTTTGCCCAACGAAATGGACAAGATCTGCGATTGGGCCAAGGAGAAGGGCCTGATCGTTTTGGAAGATTCGTGCCACGCGCACGGCGCCAAGCTCAAGGATCGCTACATGGGCACCTGGGGACGCATGGGCGCCTATAGCTTCCAGGCTTCCAAACCGTTGCCGGGCATCGAGGGCGGCATGGGTGTGTATCAGGAAAAAGACGACTTCGACCGCGCCACGGCCTTCGGCCACTACGGCAAGTGTGCCGGCAAGTACGCCAAATACAACGGTTCGGGCCTGGCCACCAAACTCCGCATGCATCCCATGGCCGCCACCTTACTGCGGTGTCAGTTGCCCAAGCTGGAAGCTCGCAACGAGGCCGGCGCCAAACAGGTACGTTCGCTCAACGATCGGCTTCTGCAATTGCCGGGCTTGCTCGAGCAGACCTACAACCGTCCCGACATGAAACGCCTGCACTACTCTTGGAACATGCTCTTCATCGACGAAAAGAAGGCCGGCATGACCCGCGCGGCGGCCGTCAAGGCCTTGCAGGCCGAGGGCGTCCGTACCAGTAACTTCAGCTACCGCCTGCAACACAAGCTGCCGTTGTACGCCGAAGCCAAGTGGTGGCATCACGCGCCGGTTATCCCGACCGATCTGACGGGAAGCGAAAAGGCCAACAATTGGGCCCTGCCCGTGCCGTACTTCACCTCGGATCAGCCCGAGTTGTGCGACCAGTACGTGAAGGCCTTCGAAAAGGTCTGGGCCCATCGCGCCAAGCTCAGCTAACGAATACCAACCCACCTCTCAGGAAATACGAAGATGACATCTAAAAACCGACGCAATTTCATGAAAACGACCGGCGCGGCCGCCGCGGGCCTTTACGTGGCCGGCGCGGCCAAGGCGCGAGCCGCCGACGCAAAGAAGCAAACCCTGGCCCTCAACGGCGGGCCCAAGACCGTGACCATCGGCGTTGACGGACGTTGGCCCCGATACGGCAAGGCGGAAGTAGACGAAGTCTCGCGTCTGATTATGAGCCCCAGCTACGCGTCTATCGACGTGGTCGAAAAGGGCTGGAAGGACCACTTCAAGTGTGCCCATAACAAGGCCCATTGCAACGGCACCAACGCCTTGGGCGCCATCATGTTCGCCTTGGACATTCCGCCTGGCAGCGAGATTCTAGTACCCAGCTACAGCACCTGGTTCCCACTTTCTCCGGCCCGCCTGTTTGGCATCGTGCCGCGTTTTGTTGACGTCGATCCCATGACGCTCAACATCGACGTCGAGGATTGCAAACGCAAGATCACGAGCAAAACCCGCGCGATCCTGCCGGTTCACTGGTGGGGACTGCCCTGCGAAATGGACCACGTTTGCGACTTCGCCAAGGAAAAAGGTATCGAGGTTGTTGAAGACGCATCGCACGCACACGGGTCGTCGATGAAGGGCACGATGATCGGCAACTGGGGACGCATGGCCGGCTTCAGCCTGCAAGGCAGCAAGCCCTTGCCGGCCATTGAAGGCGGCATGGCCAACTTCAAAAACCGCCTGGACTACGAACGGGCCACGACCTTTGGGTTCTACGGCTTGCCCGGCAAATTCCCCAAGGACAGCCCCTATCGCAAGTACGACAAAACGGCCTTCGGATCGAAGCTGCGAATGCACCCGGCCTCGGCCATCCTGGCCCGTCACCGCCTGGCGGCCCTCGACGATCAGAACGCGGTCATCAACAAGATGGTGCGCTCGGTCAACGACCGCATCACGCAGTTGCCTGGCCTGGAAGAGCCCACCTGCCGCAAGGACACCAAGCGGGTTTACTACTCGTCAAACATGCTGATTTTGGACAAGAAAAAGGCCGGCGCGGAGCGGGGAGCAATTCTCAAAGCACTCGCCGCCGAGGGCGTGCCCGCGAGCACCTACGGCTGGAAACTTTTGCACACGTATCCCTACTTCCAGGAGGCCAAGTGGTGGCATCACCAGCCGGCCAACCCCGGCAAGTTGCCCGGCTCGGACCGCGCCAACCTTACAACCATCTCCATCCCCATCTTCCGCTCGGATCAGCCTGAGCTGGCCGACCAATACGTGGCGGCCTTCGAGAAGGTTTGGGCCAACATCGACAAACTCGCATAGTCCAAACAAAATCAAGCCGCTCGCGGCTTCGCAAACCACCTCGGGTGCCACTGGCTGCTTGTCAGCCAGTGATACCCCGACGGAACCTAGCTCACAACTGTCCCCACATCGAGGAGAACTTCGCTGATGAAACTTCGTCTAATGTCCGTTGCTTTGCCGGCTCTCGCCGTCATGCTCGCGATTGCGTTCACCGCGCCAACCACGGCCGTTGCCGCCAAGAAATGTTGTGCGGCTACGAAAGCGCCGGGCAACATGCTGGCCATTCGTCTGGCCAGCTACTATGATGCCCGACCCGACGCACTTGAACACGCCGCTGCCTGCGGTTTCAAATACGTCTTCATGAACATCATCGAGCCGGACAAGGTCGAAGAGGTGCGCGGCAAACTGGCCGAGCACGGCCTGAAGGTGGCCGTTTTTCGCGGCGATACCGATCTCTCCCGACCCGGCTGCGTCGATGAGATGGCCACCCAGTTGGCTACCTGTCAGAAGATGGGCGTGCGTTACATGTTCCTTTCGCCCAAGCACAAAACCGTTTCGAAGGCGGTGGCTATCGAGCGGCTGAAGAAGATCGGCGATGTGGCTAAGAAGCACAACGTCACCATCGGCCTGGAAACGCACCCCGACCTGGGTACCAACGGCGACATCCACGTCGCCACCATGAAGGCCATCGATCATCCCAACATTCGCGTGAACTACGATTGTGCCAACATCACCTACTACAACGAAGGCACCGACGCGGTCACGGAACTGAACAAATGCATCGACTACGTAGGCACCTTCGAGTTCAAAGACCACGACTGCAAACTCGAAAGCTGGTGCTTCCCCACGTTGGGCGAGGGTAAAGTCGACATCCCCGCCGTGCTCAAGGTGCTGGTGGACCACGGCTACCGCGGCCCCATCACGCTGGAAATCGAAGGCACCAAGGGCGTCAAACGTTCTGCCGAAGAGGTCAAAAAAGAAATATCCGACTCGGCAAAATACATCCGTTCGTTGGGTAAATTCGACTGACAATCGTAGGCCGGGTTGTAACCCGGCTGATGAAGAGTATTTTGCCGGGTTACAACCCGGCCTACTGAGGCTATACTGGTCGGCCTGAACATTTTTCGGGCCGACCGAATTTTTAGACCCATAGCGCATTAAACGCACCCACGCAAGGAGACACATTATGACGTTACTAGCCGCAGCCGGCGCGACCGCCGTCGGGACCGCTGTCGAGACCGCCGGGGGCCATCTTCAGCTCGCCGACAAGATGGTGCTTGTGGGCTATTTCGTTTTGATGTTGGGAATCGGTGCGTATTTCTACCGCTTCATGCACGGCATTAAGGACTATTTCAGCGGCGGAAACAACATCCCCTGGTGGCTCAGCGGGGTTTCCTTCTACATGAGCAGTTTCAGCGTGTTCGCCTTCGTGTCGTATTCGGCGTTGGCGTTCAAGTACGGTTGGGCCGGCGTAACGCTTTTGTGGGTGTCCGTGCCGGCAACCGTTTTCAGCGTGACTCTGTTTGCAAAACGCTGGCGGCGGGCACGTATCGACAGCCCGGTCGAATATTTGGAAACACGCTATAGCGCGGGCTTCCGGCAATTGATCGCCTGGCAAGGCATCCCCGTCAAAATGGTCGACGACGGGCTCAAGCTGGTCGCCATCGGAACGTTCATATCCGTCAGCCTGGGGCTGCCCATGCAGGAGTGTATGTTCTGGTCGGGTATTATCATCCTGCTCTACACGTTCATGGGCGGGTTGTGGGCGGTCGCCGTCACGGACTTCATCCAGTTCGTAGTGATGGCCATCGCCGTTTTGATCCTGCTGCCGCTATCGATCGACCGCATCGGCGGCATCGAGAACCTGGATAAAATCGCCCCGGCCGGAATCGGCGACTTCTTCACGCCCGAATACAATTGGGTGTACGTGGTGCTGCTGTCGCTGATGTATTGCGTGGCCTGGAGCAGTGTGAACTGGCCGCTGATCCAACGCTACTATTGCGTGGCCGACGAGAAAGAAGCCCTCAAGGTCGGCTGGTTCGTGACCGTGTTGAACGTTATCGGCCCGCCGCTGATGTTCATCCCGGCCATGGCCGCCGTGCATTTTCTCGGCGACATCCCCGGCAAGGAAGTCTACCCGCGGCTGTGCGTCGAACTGCTTCCGCCCGGCATCTTGGGCCTGGTTGTGGCCGCCATGTTCGCCGCCACGATGTCCATGCTCAGCAGCGACTACAACGTCTGCGCGGGCGTGTTGACCAACGACGTATACCGTCGCCTCTTCCGCCGCAATGCCTCGCAGAAAGAACTCGTGGCCGTGGGCCGCTTGCTGACGTTGGTAATTGGCGGTTTCGCACTTGCGGCCGCGTTCTTAATGTCGGCCGGCACGGGCGAAGATCTCTTCAAAAATATGGTCACGCTCTTCGGTATAGTAACGGCACCGGTCGGCGTGCCCATGATCCTGGGCCTGCTCTCGCGGCGGGTCACCAATCTCGGCGCGTCGGCGGGCTGGTTCGTCGGGATTATCGTCGGTCTGGCCCTGTTGCGGTGGTGCCCGGGCACGATAGAGATCTCTCTCGGCGCTGAAGGCGGCATATTTGCCTCGCAACTTCTAGAAAAAGAGATCGTGCTCTTCACCAGCACGCTCATAGTCACGTTGTTCGTCACGCTCGCCGTGAGTCTGCTTGTGCCCATGAAGTCGCTCGAATGCGGGCGGGCCGACGCCTTTATCGAGCGCCTAAAATCGCCCATCGGCTCGCTGGACGAAGACCGCGCCACGGCCGGTGGCCCCGCCTTCTCGCCGTTCGGCGTGGTCGGCTTTTCCATAATTGCTATCGGCCTGATGCTGCTGGCGGTTGTTCCGTGGGTTGGAATGGGCTTGGCAGTTTGGCTGACCATCGGCTTCGGCGTTCTACTGCTGGTGATCGGCGCCGCTATGCTCGTGTTCGGGCGTAACGCTAAGCGCTGCGATTGCGAAACGGATTTAGACGCCGAATAGAGTACCGGCGCGTCATGTTAGCGGCGACGCTTGTCGTCGCGTTGGTAGGTGAATTGGTAGGCACGCGGGGACAAGCCCCGCCGCTAACAAATAGGGTGCGGATTAAAGCAGTTCTGCAATCAGATCGACAACAGTTTCGGCCGCTTCGGGGCGGCCCAATCGGCGTACGGTTTGCGAGATGCGTTGGCGTCGCGCGTCGTTCTGCAGCAGTCCGTCTAGCGATTCGGCCAGATGGTCGTCGAGACGGCCGCCCAGTTCGCGTTCGTCCAGCAGCAGGCAGCCGCCGCTTTTTTGAAACAGTTCGGCGTTCTTGCGCTGGTGGTCGTCGGCCGCGTGTGGATAGGGTAGGATGACCGCGGGCGTGCCTGCCGCTGCCACTTCGGCCAGGGTCGATCCGCCGCCGCGGCAGATCGTCAGGTCGCTCTGGTCCAACAGTTCCGGCACGTCGGCGATAAACGGCATGACCGTGGCCTCGATGCCCAATTTGCGGTAGAGCACGCGCGTGGATTCCAGATGCGTCTCGCCCGTCTGATGCACGATCTCCCAGCCGTCGAGCCGGTCGCGAACCTTGTAAAGTGCGCGCGGCACATTCTCGTTGATGGCCTTGGCTCCGGCCGAGCCGCCCAAGACGGCCAGTCGTTTGGTGGTGGGCTGTGCGTACTCGCTTTGGGAAAATTCGTTATGGGGCGGATCGAATCCCAGCGAGAGCGAATCCTCGCAGCCCGCACAGCCCGCCCCCACGGTGCATGGCTCGGGGAAGAGCATTCCGGCAGCCTGTTTTTCGCGGATGGGCGTCCCGGTGACATGCGTTGCGCAACGGCTGGGTAGATTCGACGCCGTGGCGTCGAAGGCCACGCAAACGGCGTCGGCCCGACGGGCCAGCCATCGGTTGGCACGGCCCGGCAACGTGTTCTGTTCGATCAACAAAAGCTTGGCCTTACCCTTTTGATTGCCTGCCGCACGGGCCAGCGGTACACTCGCATACCCACCCAGCCCCACGACCAGCGAAACGGCCTCGTCGCGCACGAAACGCCGCGCGGCCAGGTATCCGGCCAGATTTTGCACGAGGAAGCCCGGCAAGTGGTGAATTCGCCTCGGTATGGGGCGACACGGCAGGGCCATATATTCGAACCCCGCGGCAGATACGTGCCGCCGCTCGAAGGCCCGCCCACCGCCGACGAACGTTATCCGCGCCCGCGGCATGCGTCGCGCAAGACGTTGCGCGACGGCCAGCCCGGGAAACAGATGCCCGCCGGTTACGCCTCCGGAAAATGCGATGTGGATGGGTTTGTTTTTCATCGGAATTTTCTGACCCCGCCTTGTCTTGCCCACAAAATTGCCCCTGAGTTTCATAGTTTCCTTTTCGTGAAATCTTGTACTGTCTTGTTAGACACCGTGGAGGTGGTTTGGTTCAGTTTTGTAGGGTGCGTCCGCGACGCACCACGAATTGCTAAAAAACACATATCATTTCAGCAATAAGAAATAGACAATCAAATAGAAACGACACTGGAACGGCAATCCCGCTTAGCCCGGCCGCTTGCGACCGGTGTTTACGACGCCCGTTTCGTGTTTCCTTTCTATTCGTATTCACTTAACGTTGTTCGCCACCAGCTTCAATGTATTGGTAAAAGCGGTGGATTATTTTATTTTCGTTTCGACGTCGGGCGCCGTGCGTCCGGCCACAAGCGGTTGCTGGTACTGGCTTTGCGGCGTGGGCTCGTCTACGTTTAGCTTCAAACAGGCAATCCCCAAAACCGCACACAATGCCGAGGCGATCCAGAACCGCACGACGATTTTGCTTTCCGGCCAGCCCAGGAACTGGAAGTGGTGGTGGAGCGGGGCGCATAGGAAAATCCGTCGCTTTCGCCACTTAAAGTAGCCGACTTGCAGGATTACGCTGGCGGCTTCGACTACGAAAACTCCGCCGATTACAAGCAGCAAAAGTTCCTGGCGGGTGGCCACTGCCAAAAACCCCAGCAGTCCGCCCAGGGGCAGCGAGCCGGTATCGCCCAGGAAAACCTGCGCCGGGTGACAGTTGAACCACAGGAAACCCATCACGGCCCCGATCGTGGCGGCGGCCATGATGGCCGTTTCGCCGGCGCCGGGTATCCGTGGCACGCCCAGGTATGCGGCCAGTTCTGCGTGTCCGGCGGCGTAGGTCACCACGGCCATGGCCCCGCAAGCAAAAATCATACACCCGCCGGCCAGCCCGTCCAGCCCGTCGGTCAGATTCACGGCGTTCGACGCACCCACAATCACCAGCACGGCCAAGGGAATGAACAAGCGGCCCAGCACGAGCGGCTGCTCGACAAGTGGCACGTGCAAAAGCAACCCGTCTGAAACGTGCATGTGGTGCTGATAAACGAGCCATGCGGCCACAGTCGCGATCAGGCATTGTCCCAAGAGCTTGGCCGGGGCCGAAATGCCGCGATGATCGCCACGGTGATCACCATGGCGGCCACCGCGGAGTTTGCTTAAATCGTCGATCGCGCCTACAACGGCCATTCCCACCAGCACGAACAGGCCTACTTGCACCAGACGGTTGTTCAAGTCGGCGAAGACGGCCACGCCGGCGACCAGCCCGGCCACGACAAACAGCCCGCCCATCGTCGGCGTCGACTGTTTATCGGCGTGCAGTTCGCGTAGTCGCTGGGAATCGCCCACAATCGGTTCGCGAAAGCGACGCCGCAGCCAGCCGATTAAATAGGGGCCCAAGACCAGAGCGGCCAGAAAGCTCAGCATGGCAGCGGCCGAACCACGAAACGTGATCTTCTCAACGGCCGGCCCCAGGTCGACCGAATAACCGCATTGAGTCAGACGGTCGAGTAGCCAGATAAGCATTGGGGTATGTATCCCTGAGCAGTCGGAGCGACGCTTGCACGCCGCTCCGACGCTCAGTATAGGCCCCGTCGTGAAGCGCTTGCCGACGTGGTTGACCCAGAAACCACAAGTGCCGGCAAGATAAATGCTCCAACCCAGGAGGGAGGGTTGTGCCGAATTCCCGCAAACTCGACACAAACGACGGGACTCATCAATTAGTTCTTTGTTTTTGGTTTACGCGCTGCGACGCTGGGGGTACTGCCGCAGTGCTTCCACAACTCGTTCCATGGCCATTGAGCGCGAGCCTTTCACCAACACGACGTCGCCCGGCAGGATGGCCTGACCCAGGTAGGGCAGTGCCGCCTCGGGCGTATCGCAAGGGATGGCGCGTCCGCTGGGCATACCGGCCTTGCGTGCGCCGTCGACAACGTGTCGGGCTTGCGCGCCGCAGGCGATAACCAAATCGGCTCCGCAGAGGCTGACCATTTCGCCGCCAAGCTCGAAATGCAAACGGGCCGACTCCGTGCCCAACTCGACCATGTCGCCGCAAACCACGATGCGACGTCCGTGGGAATCGAAATCTCGTAAAAGTTCCAGCGCCGCCCGCATGGCTGTGGGGTTGGCGTTATATGTATCGTTGATGATCGTGGCACCGCGAAGCTGGATCACCTCGCAACGCATGGGCATGGGGTCGAACTTCGTCAGCGCCTCGGCGATTGTGCTGAGGCCCATGCCAAACATGCGTCCCACGGCCACGGCGGCCAAGGCGGCGTTGATGTTGTGACGTCCCCAAACCGGCACGTCGAACTGGCATCCCTCCACGCGGAAAACTAGATGACCACCCTCGGATGTAACCTCGTCGGCCACGATATCGCAAGTGCCCTGACGGCCTACCCAGGTTATAGGGGCCTTCGAGCGCCGCGAGATTTGCCGCACGTATGGATCGTCGACCAGGATCGCACGTCCGTCGGCGGGCAAGGCCGATAGCAACTCACCCTTGGCCTCGGCGATGGCGCGGCGATTGCCGAAACCGCCCAGGTGTGCGTCGCCGACGTGAGTGACCACGCCCACGTTCGGCTTGGTGAGTTCGGCCAGGCCGGCAATCTCGCCGGGGCTGCTGGCGCCCAATTCCAGAACCGCATAGTCGTGCTCGGGCTCGACAGCCATCAGACTCAGCGGAGCGCCGATGTGGTTGTTGTAGTTCCGCGGGCTGGCCGTGCCCGTCAGGCGGTCGGCCAAAACCGTGTGTATCATTTGCCGCGTGGTGGTTTTGCCCACACTGCCGGTAACGGCGATCATTGTTCCGCCAAAACGACGCCTTGCCCAGGCGGCCCATTGCCACAAAGCGCGCTGCGTGTTTTTCACGACAAGTGCCCAGCAACCGTCGGGCACGTCGACCGCTTTGCCGACCACTGCCACACGCGCACCGGCCGCAAAGGCGGCGCCCGCAAAATCCGATCCGTTGTGATGCACGCCGTCCAGGGCCCAAAAAACGTCGCCCGGGTTGATCTGCCGACTGTCGATGCTAACCGGTCTGATTTGCAGCGAATTCTCCCGCTCTTGCGAGGCATGCGCGGAATGGGGAACCGACAAAAGCTTGCCGCCGATTGCATTTTTCAGATCTTGGAGCGTTGGTTTGTTCATGACGATACTTACTAGACGATATTTCTGATCGTTTGCTGCTAAACTTCGGCTGGTTGGTTTTCGTAGAGCCACGCCCGCGCGACTTCGCAGTCGTCTAGCGGAACCTGCTCGCGGCCGATAATCTGGTAGTTTTCGTGTCCTCGGCCCGCGATCATTACACAATCGCCGGGGTGGGCCTTTTGCAAAGCGCGGCCGATTGCCGCCTCGCGGTCTTCCACGACTTCGACATTGGCCAGATCCTCGAAACCTTCGATAATGTCGCCGATAATGTCCTGTGGGTTTTCCGTACGGGGGTTGTCGCTGGTTACAATAATTCGATCGGCGCCCTGCTCGACGGCCTTGGCCATGAGCGGACGCTTCCATTTGTCGCGATCGCCGCCGGCGCCGAAAACGCAGGTGATGCGGCCCGGCACGACCTCGCGCAGTGCCGCCAGCGAGCCGGACAAGGCGTCGGCCGTGTGTGCGAAATCGACAAACACACTAAACGGCTGGCCGCATTCGATGCGTTGCAACCGACCGGGAATCTCTTCGACCGATTCCAAGGCCCGCACGACCGTGGGCAAATCGATGCCGTATGTCAGACCAAGGGCGGCCGCACAAAGGCAGTTGTAGACGTGATGCACGCCGATCATACGCGTGCGAACCGGGACAGTGTCGCTGCCGGCCGTGAGCAGGAAAGTCTGCTCGCAGGCCTGGCGTTCGATCAGCGTGCCGGTGATTTCCGCTTGTGAACGGATACCAACGGTCAGCACGGGTCCGTCAATCGTATGCAGATAACCGGCCGCCGTGGGATCGTCGGCGTTGATTACCGCAAAACCCTCGGGCGCCATGTAACCGAAGGCCTTCGACTTGGCCAAGCGGTAATCGCCCAGCGTGTGGTGATAATCCAAATGGTCGCGGCGAACGTTGGTCATACAAAGCGAATCGAGTTGCATGCCTGCCAGACGGGCTTGGTCCAACGCGTGGCTGGAAACCTCCATCACGGCGTGGCTGCACTCGTTATCGGCCATGCGCCCCAACCAAAACGCCAACCGGTCGGCCGACGGCGTGGTCAAGGTGGCCTCTTCGAAATTGTCGCCGTCGCAATACCCTAGGGTACCCAGAATTCCCACTTTATGGCCGCCGTAGCCCAGGATGCGGGCCACGAGGCAGCTTGTTGTTGTTTTGCCGTTGGTGCCGGTGATGCCCACAACTTTCAGGCGTCGGCTGGGGTTTCCGGCCAGATCCTGGCAGATGCGGCCGTAGGCTTCGCGGGCACTGGGCACGACACAGACCGGAACTCCAGCTCCGGGCAGCGGTCGTTCGGCCAAAATAGCCGAGCAGCCGGCCGCAACAGCGGCCGCGACCAAATCGTGTCCATCGTGGGCCGTGCCAACCATGGCAGCGAACAGATCGCCCGCTTTGAGACGTCTGGTATCGCACGAGCAGGAGTTTACGCGGATGTCGTCGGCACCAAGAAAAGCGGCACCTGGCAACAACTTACATAAACTGGTCGGATGTTCCCTGGGTGGGAATGCCTGCATGTCGCTGGCCTCCATGCCAACTGACGCCGTACGATCACATTAACTATTCGGTTGCCGAAAAATGCCGGTCAACCGGGCCGGGCATCCTTGCCCGTCCTATGAGCGGTGGACGGATTGTCCGAATTTTCAGCCTCCTGTCAAGGCGGAAATCCAGGATTGCCGTCGGAGGCTGATCGAGGTCTATCGGAAGAACCAATAAAGGGCCAGCATTGCGACAAATAGTATGGCGGACAGCACGCGGAAGTTCCCGATGCCGGGCCAAGCATCGCCCTTGAGTGCTTCCAGAGGTGTTTTCCAGACCAGATTGTCGGCTTCCGGGGATGTTTGCTGAGCGGGCACGACGAACGAAAGGACCAGCCAGATGATCGATCCGAAGGCAACCAGGAATCCGGGCACAAGCGCCCAAACTGCCCAATCTTGGTATTCGCCACCGCTATCGCGTAGCCATTGCATGTCGCCGGTCGTAACCGCCAGGGCCGCGCCGATTCCGAAGATCGTCCCAATGCCGGCCAGGGCTCTGGCCGTTTTAAGCGATAGCGAGGTGACAATCAAAACAATCGAGCAGGCGATGAAGAGGAAGACGGGGATCATCAAGAATGGGATGTGGAAGCCGAATTCGCTTTCCCAGGCCTTGAGCGATCCTTGCCAGTCGAAGAAGAAAACGACAATACCCAACAGCGTGCCGAACCAGGCCGTTATCAGGGCAGCTCGGGCTGTAATGTGGCGCCAGAACACACCCCAGAGAAACAGGGCCGTGACCGGCGGCGCGATGTAGCCGATCACCTTGTTAATGCCTTCGAAAATGCTGCCGAACTGATCGACGAACAACGACCAATATATGGCCGCCGCCATGGCGCAGAAGGTGACGACGCGGCCGACCAACACTAGCGTTTTGTCGGATGTCTGCGGACGCCAGCGTTTGTAGAGGTCGTAGCTGAAGAGCGTGGCCACGGAGTTCAACGCGCCGGAAACCGTGCTCATCAAGGCTGCCAGGAGGGCCGCCGCCATCACGCCTTTCATGCCGGTAGGCAAGATCTCGGTGATTAACAATGCCAGCGTATGATTGGAATCGGGCGAACCGTCGGCTTTCAGCGGTAGCTGCGATAGGTTGCCTTGATGGATCAGGGCAAGACACATCACGCCGGGTAATACGAAGATGAAGACGGGAAGAATCTTGATGAAGCCGGCGAAGAGCGGTCCCACGCGGGCGTGGTTCTCGTCTTTGGCGCCCAGCACGCGTTGCACGATAGTCTGATCGGCGCACCAGTACCACAAACCCAGAACCGGATAGCCTAGCAATACGGAATACCAGGGCAAATCCGATGCGTCGCCGTGCGGGCGAATGACGGTCAGGTGTCGGCCCACCTTTTCGGCCATTTCCGGCGATTCGGCGGCAATCGAGGCTATCGTAGCCTGAAGCGATTCCCAACCACCTACGGCGTTGTAACCCAACACGGTAATGCAAATCGAGCCGATCAGCAGCACAATCGTCTGCACCGATTCGGTTAGTACCACGGCCATGAGGCCGCCGATGATTGTATAGATTCCGGTGATGCCCGCGATCACAATAACGGTATAGAGGCGGAATTGCGCTGGATCGTCGACTATGTCATTGAGCAAAAAACCCTCCAGCACCACGGCCCCCGTGTAAAGCGAGAACCCCAGATGGATGAACACGGCCGAAAGAATGGAAATTGCCGCGAACCAGTCCCGGCAGGGGCGGCAATATCTTTTTTCGAGGAAGTCCGGCAGGGTTGTGATTTTTGTTCTGATATAGAAAGGGGCGAAGAACAGCGCCAAGCACATCAGCGTAAAGGCCGCCATCCACTCGAAGTTTCCCATTGCCAAACCGGTGTCGTATCCCGACTGGGCCAGGCTAACGAGGTGGATAGTGGAAATGTTGGTGGAAAAAAGGGCCAAGCCGATGACGGGCCATTTGAGCGATTTGTCGGCCAGAAAGTAACCGGCGCCCTCGGTGGACTCGCGACGCCATCCTGCCCAACAGCCCAAGCCCACGATGCCAAGGATGTAGCCAATGATAACCATCCAATCTATCCAGCCAATTCCGCTGCTAACGCCGGAGTTCGATGGTGCAAGATTGGTCGCGGCATCGCCGATGGCAAACAGAGCGTGGTTCATTCAAACAGCCTCTCGTGGTCTCGTGAATTCAAATATCGGCAACACAATTACGCGACTATGGCTCAGCCTTCTACCAAAATACTCAGACTCATTAGTCTAATCCAGCCGCAAGTGGGCGACAACCGCCGTGGACATGTGGGCCGTTTGGAGTAGAGAGCGAAGAGGGGGTGCAGGCATACAGAGAGCAGGGGGGCGATTCTCCCGTTGTAGCGGTCGCAAAGCTCACAACGGGCTGCAAACCGCGGAAACTTGTCGA
The DNA here is from genome assembly GCA_964541935.1 of uncultured Planctomycetaceae bacterium. Classification (GTDB taxonomy): domain Bacteria; phylum Planctomycetota; class Planctomycetia; order Pirellulales; family Thermoguttaceae; genus JAFGTN01. The sequence continues at coordinate 17,492 of CAZISU010000001.1, forward strand.
AATCTAACGTGATATTTGGCTCGTGCTGACGCCTAGATAGTGGGACACGGTCGGCCTCACTAGAAACTTGATCTTGCCAATGCTGAGCACAAAAAATGTCTGATATTGCTAGAAAAACATTTCCCTGCAAGAAACTAGCGGGAAACTACCGGGGGGGGTTGGCATCTTGCGCCGCACACTCAACGGCCGACTGGACCACGTGGGCGCTGGTGGGGCTGATTATCCTGCCACTGGCGATGGTGATTATTCAATTGGCTTTCAAACTTGACGGCGTGGTGGGCTACTCGCTCTACAAGGTGCTCTTTCTGGTTCCGCCGCTGATTTATTGCCGGGCGCGCGGCATCCGCGTATTAGGTGACGTGCTTAAACCGGGCAACTGGCGAAACTACCTACCAGCGGCCGTTGGGCTGGGACTCGCTTGCGGTGTAATCTTTCTGAGCGTTTACTTCGTGGCCATCGACCGCCTGGTCGACCGGTCGGTGATTGTCCAGCGCATGGGAGTTCAGTTCAGCGTGACCGCGACAACGGTGGCTCTGGTCGCGCCCGTCACCATCTTCCTCAACTCGCTTTTAGAGGAGTTTTTCTATCGGGGGTTCGCCTTTGGACAGCTTGTCCGGCGGCAGAGAATTTTGGGCCAGTGTTTGCCGGCAGCCGCATTTTCCGCGCAGCATTTGCTGTTCATCAACCAGTGGCTTGCGCCCGGACTGCTAGTGGTCGCGGGCGCCGGCTTGTTCGCATTCGCCTGGATACTGCAAGTGCTTTATGAAAAGGCCGACTCGATCGTAGCGCCCTGGGTGGTACACATTCTGGCCGACCTGGCGATGATGACCATCGCCTTATTGCTGCTATGGTAGTGTCGTTTTTTCAGGAAGAGCAGATCGGGTGCTCAGCAGCAGCCGTGCTTTTCGAGTTTTTCACGCAGTGTATCGGCCGTAAACGGTTTGACCAGGTAGTCGGACACGCCGGCCTGAATTGCCTGCATAACTCGACCTTTCTCCGCTTCGGTCGTAATCATGATAATCGGCACTTCCGCATCTTTCTGGCGGATTTCTTGGATGACTTCGAGGCCCGTTTTCCCCGGCATATTCCAATCGGTCAGAACTAGATCGAAATCGCCCGGGTTGAAAAGCGCAACGGCTTCCGAACCATCGGCCGCTTCGGTGGCATCGGGCACACCTACCGCCTGCAGGGATCGGATGATGATTTTTCGCATTGTACTGGAATCGTCGGCGACTAGAACTCTTGTGCTCATGATATTTTCCTGTCGTTTGATGTCTCTTTGAACCGGTATCCGCGGTAGCGGAGCCGTCGGCCTGTCCGCAGCTTCCTGAAAATCTTAGGTCAGAAGATTAAATAGTCAAATCAGGTACTGCCCCCTCGGAGGTTCTGTTTTGCCGCACTAATTACATAAAACATATTGACATATTACGCGACACGTTTTCCTAACCTATAGTTTCTGCGGATATACCCCCCATCAATAATTCAGTGGCGTAAAAAAAGCTGTAAAAAGGAGTCCCTTTATGTCCATGGCGAATTCAGACGTTTCCGTTCAAGACGGGCAGCATTCGGAAGGAACGGGGACCATGCAGTTGGTCAGTTTTCGATTGGCCCAGGAAGAGTACGGAATTGAGATAACGCAGGTCCAAGAGATCATCTTGATGGGCGAGATCACGCGTGTACCGCAAACGGCCGACTACATCAAAGGCCTAATCAACCTCCGCAGCACGGTTATTCCGATTGTCGATCTGCGGCTTCGTTTCGGCCTGGCGCAGGGTGAAATGACCAACGAGGCTCGCATCATGGTAGTCAACATTGCCGGAAAAACGATCGGAATTATCGTCGACGCCGTCAGCGAAGTCTTGCGAATAACCCACGACCAGATATCTCCGCCACCGCCAACGGTAGCCAGTTTGGGGCAGGAATATTTGACCGGCCTTGTCAAACTCGAAAATCGCCTCTTGATCCTCTTAGACATCGACAAGATCCTCGGCGAGGGAGAAGCCGCGCAAATCGATGCCGTCACCGCGGGTTTTTAACGACCACCATTAAAAGCCGGCTTGTTGAATTATTTGGACGCAGGAATAAACTTCATTTTCACAGAGTCACCATAAAATGACCATGCCCATGCCCATAACGCCACCGGTTGCCATCACGGCTGCAACGCAGGTAACCGACTCGCAACTGTCGGGCTATTCGGAACTGATATACGGCAGAACCGGAATCCGCATATCGGCTCAGAAGAAGACGCTTCTGTCCAACAGAGTGCGTCGTCGTTTGCGCGAGACGGGAATCGAAGACTTCGGAGCCTATCTTACGCGTCTGAAGCAACTTCGCCCTAACGACCCCGAATGGAATGCGTTTCTGCAGGAAATCACAACGCACGACACCTACCTCTTCCGAGACGAATCGCAGTGGAATTGGTTTTGTTCGTACTTGAAGCAACGCGCTTCGGCCGCACAAAACGGCAAAGAGCCTAAGAAATTACGAATATGGTCGGCCGCTTGCAGCACGGGCGACGAGGCCACCACGATCGCATGCTGCATAGCCACGACTTTGCCGTCACATCAGCAATGGGACATCAAAATCGTCGGCACCGATATCGGCATCGGCGCCGTTGAGCAAGCTAAAGAATTCGTTTTCGGTACGCGTGCAATGCGACTGGTTCCCCAAAACTGCATGCGGCACTTCCAAAAAGCCAAGGATGCAGAGATTTGGAAGGCGCGGCCGATTCTCAGCGATATGATATCGTTCCGGCAGCACAACCTCATGGACCGCATTTCAGACCCGCCGTTCGATCTGGTATTTTTGAAAAATGTTTTGATTTACTTTGACGCGACATCCAAGAGACAAGTTATAGACAACGTGCAGCAGAGCATTCGACCTGGTGGGCTGTTAGTTGCCGGCGCCGCGGAAGGTGTCGCGGACATGGTAAGAAATTACACACGAATACAACCGTGGCTTTTTCAGCGACCACGTCAGTAAAAAGGAATACTTGGAATGGATAATGCACAGGCTGATGCGCAAGGCGATTTCCTTGCAAGCCTTTTAGGCGATTTCCTAGATGAATCTGGACAACTGTTGGAGCGGCTCAACGAGAGTTTGCTGCAATTGGACGATTGGGTTCGCGCCCTGGACGACAACCATCAAGAGTCCTGCGACCAGGAATTGATGAACGAGATGTTCCGCTCAGCCCACAGCATAAAGGGCCTTTCCGGCATGCTGGGACTCGACGACATCAACCGCCTCACCCATAAAATCGAAAATGTTTTCGACGCGGCCAGGAAAAACGAACTGTTCATAACCGGCAACGTTGTCGAACTGATGTTCCAGGGCGTTGATGGACTCGTTAATCTCACCGAAGATCTCAAAAACCCCGACGCCACGCCCATGGATTGTAGTGACATCGTGACGTCGATTGCCGAGATTCTGGAATCATCGGGCGCCGCCCGCGAGGTCTCCAATCAGGAAGACGCCGAGCGCATCTTCGAAGATTGTCAAGCGACGGACGAAGAAGCAACCGCCACTGATACTCAGCCAGCAGATAGCCAGCCCACGGAAGATTTGCCCACGGAAGATTTGCCCACGGAAGATCAGGCCACAGGCAACCCGCCCGTCGACACACGGGCCGCGACATGCGCCGACATGTTCGCAAACCTCAGTGACGAGGTTGAAACCGCTTCGAAATATATGTCAATGTTTGTCGACGAAACGGAACTCTCGCTCGACAATATTACCGAAACCCTGCTGTCCATGGAAGGCGGCGGCAACGAGGAAGAGCTCAAGCTGCTCTTGATAACCTCGCACCGCATCAAGGGATCGGCGGCCTCGATCGGACTCAATCGGGCGGCCAAGCTCTCGCATCTCATGGAAGACTTGCTGCAACAACTCGTCGAAGGTGGAGGCATAATGACCGCCACGCTGACTGACGCGATGCTCAAATGCACAGACGGACTGCGATCCTATGTCGAAGTACTAAAGCAGGGTGGATCCATAGACGATCATTTCGCCGAATTGGCTACCGGACTGCTACTTGCCCAGTCGGAGGCAACTCAGTCGGATAGCAAGCCTGCGGACAACGATAAAACTGCTGCGAAAAAAGCAGTGATTGTCGATCTGCAAACGGATGACGAAGCATTCGCGCCGTGTGAAGAAGGCGTAGTGAGTCAGACACTCATAAGCGACGAACTTAGAAATAAGGTCGCCGCCGCGGCCACGCTCGACATGCCCACGCTAGTCGGCGTGGCGACTTTCCAGCCGGGCCTGATGCTCTCAGGCCTGAAAGCACAACTGCTTTACGAGAAACTTTTGAACCTGGGCGAAGTTTGCCACCTGCACCCACAAGCAGACAAGCTCGAACAGCTCGACTGCGTTGAAGAAATCTGTTTCGGACTAGCATCGGAAAAACCTCTTGCGCTCGTCCAGTCCCGACTGAGAGTGGCGGGAGTGGCGGAAATTTCCGTGGAAGTGCTTTCGACCGAGCGTCTCGAACAAAAAACGCCGCAGGCCGAAGCCGTTCAGAAACCAGCTCGGGCTGCGACCAAAAAACAAAACACAGAGCCCACGCCCGCAACGCCCCCGACGCCCGCAGTTCGTCCGGCCGAGGATAAAAAGGCGTCCGCCCGACCAAAAAGTGCTGCAAGCCGGCCGACCGAAACGGTTCGCGTCGACATCGAGCGTCTGGATCAGTTGATGAATCTGGCCGGGCAACTGGTTATCAACAAGGCCCGTTTTAGTCAGATTGGCGATCGTCTCAAAGACGCCGCCAGTAAAAACCAGTCGGCACAGGCACTCGGAAACGCATTTAACGCTCTTGGAAAGATGTCGCTCACTCGGCAAAATCCCGACGGCGAACAGCAGATGCGACAGGAGCTCGAATTCCTGCACAACCAGTCCAGACGCGTGCAACACGAACTGGAAGTCGTTCGCCGCGAAATGAAAACCATGAATTCGGTGCATGAGTCGATCAACGACCTTGCCGAAACCATCCACCAATTGGGCCGCGTCAGCGACGGCATCCAACAGAGCGTGATGGATACACGCATGGTTCCCATCGGGCCCTTGTTCGCACGATTCAAACGAGTGATTCGAGATATCACGCGTTCGAACAATAAGAAGGTCAAGCTCGAAATCAGCGGAGAGAAAACCGAACTCGACAAACGCATGATCGACGAGTTGGGCGACCCGCTCATACACATGGTCAGAAACTCGGCCGACCACGGCATCGAGCTTCCAGACGTCCGCGAAGCGGCCGGCAAGCCCCGCGAGGGCACCGTTTCGCTCTCGGCTTTCCAACGCGGCAACAGCATTATCGTACAGGTCGCCGACGACGGCAAAGGCCTCAATATCGACA
>CAZISU010000002.1:0-22167 GCA_964541935.1 uncultured Planctomycetaceae bacterium
TTCTTTTTCTCTCAGACGTTTTCGCTGCTTCGGAGGACATTAGATATCCGGACCTTTCGGTCTACGCAATGTGGTCCGAACTGCTCCACCCAAAGTCATACCGGCTACCCTCTACCGTTCAGTTGTGCTGTTACATAGTACTAGCGTTGTCGTGCCGGTTTTCGTACACTGGTGGTGGCACGATAGGTGTCTGGCTATCCATAACCCATGCGGGGAGTTTTTGAAAATGTTGACCGAGGTAGAGAGATACGATGAGGCCATCGCGATGCAGAGCGACGGCAAGAATGATGAGGCGATTGCTAAGCTCGAGGCCTTGGCGAAAGACGAGCCCGACTACGCGTTGGCCCACTCGGCCTTGAGCGTTTACTATGGCAAACTGGATCGCTTGGACGAGGCCATCGAGCATGCCCAAAAGGTTTGCGAGTTGGAGCCCAACGACCCGTTCAGCTTTGTAGCCAAGAGCTTGGTTTGCCAGAAGGCGGGCAAGTTGGCCGAAGCTGAAGATGCCATGGCCCAAGCCCGCCAGGTTGAGTTCGCCGCTCAGCAGGCGGCGCAAGAGGAAGAAGGTAAGGAGTAGAGGGTAGGTGTTAGTGGCAGGGCTTGTTGCACACGCGGAGTATAGTTAGCCCAGCCGCTTGCGGCGGTCTTTGAGGTTGACAAGTACGGTTTCCTCTTCTCTATTAACGGTGACTGCCGACAATCCGATAATTGTCATGCTTGTCGCACCCACACGGCCGCAAGCGGCTCGGCTAACAATCGTTTCTGATTACGCCTGATTATTAGAACTCCCGGTGCGTCGCGGACGCACCCTACGAGAGTTACGAGAATAAAAAAAGCCGACGGGCACTTTGCCCGTGGGCTTTTGGTTTTTAAAGGCATCAAGGCCTAAGCGTATTTAACCGAGAGGGCGGTTTATTCGCTTGGAGCCTGGGCCATTTTCTCGTAGTTCTGCCAGCGATCATCGATATCCTCTTTGGCAAGCTCCATGAGCTTTTCGGCTTCTTCGGGTCTGGACCGTGCGAGCATGGCGAAACGGCCTTGCTGCATGGCAAACTCTTTGTAGTCGCCCTTGGGCGTCTTGCTGTCGAGGTGGAAGGGTTGCGCTTCGTCCGTGGGATCGAAGTGGTAGAGCGGCCAATAGCCACATGCAACGGCTTCTTTTTGCAGCTTGAGGCCGTCGATCATGTTGATGCCGTGCCCGATGCAGTGGGAGTAGGCGATGATCAACGAGGTGCCGCGATAGGCCTCGGCCTTGCGGATGGTCTTGATGGCGTGCATGGGGTTGGCCCCCAGCGAGATCTGGCCGACAAACACGTTGCCGTAGGCCGCGGCCATCATGCCGAGATCCTTCTTGCGGCTACGTTTTCCGGCGGCGGCGAACTTGGCTACCGCACCACGCGGCGTGGCCTTCGAGGCCTGGCCGCCGGTGTTGGAGTAAACTTCGGTGTCCATCACCAGCACGTTTACGTCGCGCCCGGAAGCGAACACATGGTCGAGTCCGCCGTAACCGATATCGTAGGCCCAACCGTCTCCGCCGAATGCCCATACGCTGCGGCGGATGAGATAATCGGCCGATGCGATGAGGTTCTTGGCGTCTTCGGAATCGATGCCCGCGAGCTTGCTCTTGAGCTCGGCCACGAGCTTACGCTGGTGGGCGATTTCGGCTTCGGTGGTTTGGCCGGTGGCCAGCAGACCGGTGACAAGCTGGTCACCCAACTGTGCGGACAGGCTCTTCAGCAACGAGGTGGCGTATTCGACCTGTTGGTCGACTGCCAGTCGCATGCCCATGGTAAACTCGGCGTTGTCTTCGAAGAGCGAGTTCGACCAGGTTGGGCCGCAACCGTTGGTGTTGGTCGCGTAGGGCGTGGTGGGCAAGTTGCCGCCGTAGATCGACGAGCAACCGGTGGCGTTGCCGATCATCATGCGGTCACCGTAGAACTGCGTGAGTAGCTTGACGTAGGGCGTTTCGCCACAGCCGGCACAGGCGCCGGAGAACTCGAACAAGGGACGCAACAACTGCGAGCCTTTGATCGTTTCGGCCTTGACGCTGGAGCGATCCATGTCGGGAATCTTGTGGAAGAACTCCCGCTTGACGGCCTCGGCCTCGACGTGATCGTCGAAGGGCTCCATATTGATCGCTTTGCGGCCTTCGACCTCTTTGTTCTTAGCCGGGCAAACATTTACGCACAGCCCGCAGCCGGTGCAGTCGCGTGGCGAAACTTGCAGCGTCATCTTCATGCCCGGATAATCCTTGCCGCGTGCGTCGACGCCGACAAAGGTCTCGGGTGCTCCTTCCAATTCGGACGGATCGTAGATTTTCATGCGGATTACGGCGTGCGGGCAAACCAGCGAGCACTGGCCGCACTGGATGCAGACATCTTCGTCCCAGATGGGCAGGTTCAAGGCGATGGCCCGCTTCTCGTACTGCGAGGTTGCAGTGGGGAAGGTTCCGTCGGCCGGCATGGCGCTGACGGGCAGATCGTCGCCGCGACTGGCGATAATTTCGCCCAAAACGTTTTTGACGAAATCCGGGGCGTCGGCCGGCACCGGCAGGCGTCGCGTGTGCTTCGACGTTACGGCGTCTGGTACTTTGACTTCGTGCAAGGCGGCCAGGGCGCCGTCGACCGCGGCGAAGTTGCTCTCGACGATCTTGCCGCCGCCCTTCTTGCCGTAGGTCTTCTCGATGGCCGTTTTGATGTGGGTGATGGCCTCTTCTTCGGGCAAGACGCCGGCCAGCTTGAAGAAACAGGTCTGCATCACGGTGTTGATCCGCAAGCCCATGTTGGCCTTCTCGGCGACCTTGTAGGCGTCGATGACGTAGAGCTTGATCTTCTTGGCGACGATCTCTTTCTGGACCTCTTCGGGCAGCGTGTCCCAAACTTCGTCGGGGCCGAAGTGGGTGTTGAAGAGGAACGTGGCGCCGGGGGCGGTCATCGAGAGCATGTCGATCTGCTCGATGAAGGCGGTCTGGTGACAGGCCACGAAGTTGGCTTTGTGTACCAGATAGGAACCCTTGATCGGCCGCGGGCTGAAACGCAGGTGCGAAACGGTTACCGAGCCGGCCTTCTTCGAGTCGTAGACGAAATAGCCCTGGGCGTAGAGAGGGGTGTTCTCGCCCACGATCTTGACCGAGTTCTTGTTGGCTCCCACCGTGCCGTCGCTGCCGAGCCCGAAGAACAAGGCGCGGGTGATGTCGTCGGTCTCGGTCGAGAAGCTAGCGTCGTAGTCGAGGCTGAGGTTGGTAACATCGTCGTTGATACCGATCGTGAAACGCGGCTTGGGATCGGCTTTGGACATCTCGTCGAAGATACCCTTGACCATGGCGGGGGTGAATTCCTTCGACGAAAGGCCATATCGCCCGCCGATGACTTTCGGCAGCGTGCGACCGCTTCCGACCAGGGCGGTGAGAACGTCTTGATGCAGAGGCTCGGCGTCGGCACCGGGCTCTTTGGTGCGGTCGAGCACGGCGACGACCTTGGCGCTGGCGGGCAAGGCGGCCACGAATGCCTTGGAGTCGAAGGGGCGGTAGAGGCGGACTTTGACAAGGCCGACCTTTTCGCCTGCGGGCACGAGGTGCTCGACGGTGTCTTCGACGATGCCGTTACCCGAGGTCATGCAGACGATGACGCGTTCGGCGTCGGGGGCGCCAACGTAGTCGAACAGGTTGTACTGGCGACCAGTGAGCTTGGCGAAGCGGTCCATGGTTTCCTGCACGATGCCCGGCACGGCGTCGTAGAAGGGATTGCAAGCTTCGCGGGCTTGGAAGAATACGTCGGGGTTCTGGGCCGTTCCACGCAGGACGGGCTTTTGGGGATTGAGCGCGCGATCGCGGTGGGCCTGTACGAGGTCCATGTCGATCATGGATCGCACATCGTCTTCGCTGAGCTGCTCGATTCGATTGACTTCGTGCGAGATGCGGAAGCCGTCGAAGAAGTGCAGGAAGGGCACGCGGGCTTTGAGCGTGGCCGAATGGGAGATAGTCGCCATGTCCTGGGCTTCTTGGACCGAGCCCGAGGCCAACATGGCCCAACCGGTCGAACGGCAGGCCATCACATCGGAGTGATCGCCGAAGATCGACAGGGCGTGGGTGGCGATTGTACGGGCCGAGACATGGAAGACGGTCGAGGTCAATTCCCCGGCGATCTTGAACATGTTGGGGATCATTAGCAACAGGCCCTGCGACGCGGTGAACGTGCTGGTGAGCGCTCCTGCTTGCAGAGATCCGTGCACGGCGCCGGCTGCGCCGGCCTCACTCTGCATTTCGACGACGTGCGGCACGGTGCCGAAAAGGTTCTTGCGACCGGCGGCCGCCCAGGCGTCTGGCATCTCGCCCATGCCCGAAGAGGGCGTAATGGGATAGATGGCCATGACTTCGTTGCAAAGGTGGGCGATGTTCGACGTCGCTTCATTGCCGTCGATGGTGACGAAGCGTTTTTCTGACACTGGTCAATCTCCTAAAAAAATATCTACACTAAAACTGTTTTGTAACTGATCAACTGTTATTAAAAATTTGCCAGGAATAAAAAGTATTCCACGACAAACGATCAAATAGCCTGCGTCTTAAGAAATCTACCTCACCAGCCCTTAGTGTTCGGGGTTACGAGGAGACGCAGTAAAAAAGATGTATTAGGTCCACTGTCGGCACTTATGTGCCGAAACTGGAATTTATCACATGTAAAATTACAGCCACCCGGTATTTTCTGCAAGGGGGGGTCTGGTTTGAGTTTTATGAAACGGCGTAAGTTGAGACCGGGTCTCAGTATCAGCGTGAAAAATCTCAACTGCTAAAAATGTTTCTCAGCCACTTTGCAAGTCTTGTGGGGGATTCTGGGGGGGCAAAAATGTTTACTACTTAAACGGAGACTGCTAGAATCAACTACTCCTGAACAAGCCAGCAGCGGCAAATAAGATCTCCCAACCCTGCCCTTTTCAATGGACGGTTAGAAACGACCAAGGAGCCAATATGTGTAGAGAGCATTCACACCCGGAGCAGAACAGTGGTCAAGACGGTTCGGCCAGACGCAATTTCCTCAAGACGATTGCCCTTTCGGCTGCCGGTCTTGGAATAGCGAATGCTCAGGAGTCCTCGGCGAAACCGCCTAAGACGAGTTCCCGCGTGTCTCGCCTCTTCCAGCAGGCCAAGCCGCTACGAGTGAAGCCGGTATTGGTCTACCATATGTATAAAAAACAAGAGGCGGCCACCTGGAAGGAATGGGGCGGACTCAAGAGCGAGCAAGACGTGGACCGCGAGGCGAAGAAGATCGCAGGCGAGCTTTCTCAAATGTCGGGCCAGGCCGAATTTAAGCTCGATATTATGCCGCTCGATAAAGTCAATTCGGAGGAAAGTCTGAAAAAGTCGCTCTCGGCCGAGTGCGATCTGTATCTTGTTTACGGTGCGGGGGCGGGTGGACCTGGGCTCTATAGCTTCAAATGGATCGAAGCCCTGGCCGAATCGGGAAAGCCCAACGTCATGTTCCTGCGCCACAAGTCCGGGCCGATATCCTTGCTGTACGAAACTGTGCATCCCTATTTCCTACGCAAGGGCAAGGATGAGTTCGTGCAGAAAAATCTAACTCTCGATGACATCGTCGTCGACAACTACGACCAAGTGCGCTGGCGTCTGCGGGCATGGCGAGGTTTGCTTTGCACTAAGGGCGCAAAAATCGTCGCCATTGGCGGGCCCAGTTCCGGTGGATTGCCCCACGAGTGTCCCGCTTCTGCAAAAGAGACGTGGGATCTCGACATTATTACCGTTGCTGACGAGAAACTCAAGCAGAGGATATCCAAGGCCCACGCGGATAGCACCGCGGTTGACTTGGCCCGAGGGCAAATGCGGGAGTACCTGAAAAACGGCGTAGTCTCCGTCGAAGCCAAAAAGGAGTCTATCCACAATGCTTTCATTCTCGCCAATACACTTCGAGACGTCATGCAGGAAAACGATGCCAATGCCGTCACCATCAAGAATTGCATGAACTTCGGATCCACCGCCAAGACAACGCCGTGCCTGGCATTCAGCCTGCTCAACGACAGCGGTTGCCTGGCATTTTGCGAGTCCGACTTCTCGGCCATTCCAGCCGGCATGCTGCTTGCCAACATTTCCGGCAAGCCCGTCTTCCTCAACGACCCCACGTTCCCTCACGACGGCGTCTGTACGTGCGCGCATTGCAGTTGCACACGACGGCTCGACGGCGTGAACCTCGAGCCGGTCAAGATCCTTACCCACTGCGAATCGGATTACGGAGCCGCACCGAAGGTGCTTTTCAGCAAGGGACAACGCATCACGAATCTCGTCCCCTCCTTCGCCGGAGACAAGTGGGTTGGCTTCACAGGCAAGATTACGGACCATCCCAGTTTCGACATTTGCCGCTCGCAATTGGATTGCACCATCGAAGGCAACTGGAAGAAGTTGCTCCAAGAAATGCGGGGCTTCCATTGGATAACCGGATACGGTCAGTATCTCGATGAGATTGGATATGCACTCGGGAAAGTCGACGTGCAGTGGTTGAACGTGTCTGAGAGTTGAATCGATGGATGTTCACTCCTTCTCGTCCAAATAAATCACCCGCACGTATTCCGCCGCGAAAAAGAAGATGATGCTGGCTATGTAGATCCAGAGCATGAGGGCTAGCAGCGAGCCGACTACGCCGTAGGCGGAGAACTTTTTGCCCATCAGCACGATGGTTAAGGCCTGGCGGCTGATTTCCCAGAGAATGGCGGCCAGGGCTCCGCCGCGTAGCGCGGCCGTCCATCGTACGCGGGCGCGGGGTAGGATTTTGTAGAGCAGCGTCAACAGCGCGCCGTTGATCAACAGGCTTATTCCGAAGTGGGCGGCCGACCAGGCCAGGCTGCCGCCGAAGTTGTCGGCCACGAAGGGCCGCAGCGCCGAGGCGACCGTGTCGGCTATGAAGGCCACCCAAATCAGAATGCCCAGGGCCAGCAGCATCAGAAACGCGCGGAGGCGGTAATAGAGAGCGTTGGCGACGGCCGAGCCCACGCCCCCGGAGCGAAAACGTTTCGTATCCCAGATGCGGGCCATGGCGATGTCGAGGTGCGCGAAGATGCCGATCGAGGCCACGCCCAGAGCGATCAGTCCGATGGGGCCGCCCAGCGGGGCTTTGTCGCGAATGGCGTCCAAAGCGGATTTAATGTGTTCGGCCAGGGCGGGGGCCGTGTTTTGGGCCAGCACGTTCAGCAGTTCTTCCTGGGCGTCCTGCGCACCGGATGAGAATCGCAGCGCGAACCCCAACGCCGAGATCAGCAACAGCAGCAATGGAAAAATTGATAATACGGCGTAATAGGCCATCGCAGCGGCGATCAGATTCCCACTGTCCTCGCTCCATTTTTTAACAGTGCGATGGAATTGTTCCCGTCTCTTTTTCAACCAGGTTGGCATGTTTCCCCTCGGCAAGCTCACGCGTTCGGCGACCGCAGCACAAAATTGTATGCAGTGATTTTAGCCGATTATAGAGGGGTGGGGGAATGTCAGTTATTCGCTAGATTTGTCTTCAGCAGTAGAAAGAACGAATACGGATCGACGAATCGCAAGGCTTTACCGCGCCCGCTGGCTTGGGCGTGGCGCATGGTTTCTTTGTGCCAGGTGGGGGTTTTTAGTATGGTTCTGATGACCATGAATTGCGGGCGGTTGGGCTCGACCATTGAGGCGATTTCCTTGCCGGCCTTGTCGGGGTTGCCGTAGAGGTCGTGGCGCATGCGGATGTAGGGCATTTTGCCGTTGTGGATGCCCTGGGGCGGAATTTTTTGCGCTACCATGCCGTGGGGCGAGAAACGGGCGTAGAAATCCATGCCGCGCTTGCCCATGCCGGGCGAGTGGCCGTCGATGACGAATTGCGAGATCGAGAGATCGTAACGTTGGTAGTATGGGCGGCAGTGCGCCAGCCAGGCTTCCCAGCCGTCGGGCAAGCCCGAGATCGCACGGGGGGCCGTCAACATGCCGGGGTTCAGATAGCCGGCGCCGCTGTCTCCGGCGGTGAACCAATCGTTGCGGCTTTGGTTTTTGCGGACGTAGTCCAGCACGTGCGGGATGCGGCGGTCGAGGTTGGGGTTAAACGCCCAGGAGCAAGGGATTGTGCCGCGGGCCGGATCGCGCCACAGGCGGGGGACCATCTGGCAGAGCCAGGCGGCCGAGTCGTAATCGCCCATATAGAAGGAGACGTAGCTGTACGGCGCCACGCGGCCGTCGGGAAGAATAAAACCTTTCGATTTGAGGTCATCGAGCGTGGGGCGTTTGTTTTGCGGGTAGTGTTTGGCCAACGGAAAGTGCTGGCAGAAGGATGCATTGCTCATGGCGTTGTAGTCCAGCGCGTCGGCGTCCATAATGCCGTTGAAAGCGGAGATGATTTGGGCGTATTTCCATTCAGTGTCAACGCCGCCGTGTTTCGAGGCCTTCGGGCCGGCCGAATTGGTGTATTTCCACAGCCAAGGCGTGAAGCCGCCGATTTGGAAGATCTTTCCGCTTGCGTTCTTATACATCGAATGCAACAGACTTTCCAGCGTGCGGACATCGGTGCCTGGCTTCTGCCCGGGATCGTCGATGGGCGACTCTTCTTCCCAAACGTGCAGGTCGAAGAAGAAGGCCCGCTGTGATATGAAAAAGTCGTGGTTCGTAAGCGTACTGTGTCGCAGGGCCCTTTGCGGGCGGGTCAGCCAGAAAGTGTCGATGTAGAAGGCCATGAACTCGTTCGACGCCCGACCCGTGTCGAGGTAGCGATGCTTGGCCCACAGGTAGGCGTCGCATTTCGGGCTGCCGGTCGAGGCGATATTCGTGTCCGGGATCGTGGTTCCCAGCTTGCCGGTGAACTTGGGCGAGCCGTCGTTGTTGTAGAGGCGGACGATATTTTTTGTAAACGGCAGGCCGGATGCAACGATTTTGCTGTAGAGCGAGTCGGGCGCGGGGTCGAACCGCAGGCACAGCCGGTCTTCGATGCCGGCGATTGTACTGGCGAGGTTAGAAGTGGCGTGAACGTTTTCGTTATAAACGACCAGGCCACGGAGTTTGGGGGCGAAGGTTTTCAGGAGTTGGTCGAAGGATTTGATTTTCTTGACGGGGCGGTCGGCCAGCCACTTGCCCGGCCCGCGGAGCTCGGCCAGCCAGAAGTCGTCGGTGTCTGGGAGGAACCGCACGAAAAGGGTTGCCTTTTCGCGATTGACAATGCCTTGCATGGCGGCCGTGGCGTGCAATGTGTCCCAGGCTTTGCGGAGTTGGGCCGGATCGGACATCTTTTGCTTGTGCAGATCGGTGAGGTCGAAAAGGTAGATGGGGGCGGGATGCGGTGATGTTTCGGCAAGCGGTTCCTCGGCCATAACGGCGGATGTAATTGCCAAACTGAGGACAAAATAGCAAACGGCGCGGCGATTTGGCGGGGACATTCTGCTGGCCTTTGGCGGGCGTGTGGCACCTGAGGATCGGGGTGAGTTGCCGCCATTGTAGGAAATGTGGGTGGGGGAATCCAGTTCGCGACTGGCAGGAAGAGGTTTGTGGGCCGGAATTACCGCGACCCCCAGATAAGGAGTAGTATGGATCAAAAAAAGCACTTTACACGGCACAATCACTTTGCGTTGAGCAAAATGCAGGCGAAAAGAACGGTAACTATAGAATTTAGTGTTGCTCTTGAGGCCCATCTGCGGTAAATTTCGAGAAAGAGACCAGGCGCTCACACGTGTGAGTATTATTGCTACTTTGAAGTTTTTCGGCGAGAGGTGAAGTTTGCTAACCGAACAAGAGATTTCGCGAAGCTGGCGAAAATTGTTTAAGGATTCCACATGCGATGAACAAATTCTGGCAAAGGCCGAGGCGCTGCTCGCTGAGCTACGTCCCGAGAGCCCTTTGCGACACCGGCTCGGTATTGAGCTGGAAGAACTGAAGAAGATTCACGCTCAGAAGTGCGGCTAAACGGCCCCACAACCTATAAATAATTTCGCAAAACGGCAGCCCCGCGCGGCCGTTGAAGCTATTATTCTATCGATTACAGCAACGGCGACGCCCCCTATTGGTGGTGTCGCCGTTGTCGTTTATAGGCTGGTTCTCGTTTCACTAACCCGAAGCGCAAGCGAGGATCGTTTGGCATTTTACCTCGCCAGCATTTTCCTCGCTTGCGCTTCGGGTTAGTATTATTTGCAAGAGGTAATCAGAACAGACTGAATAATCCTTCGGGTATAATCTCAACACAGGGGAGTCAGCAGTGGACAACCGCCAAGACCCATCGGAAAACCCTTACGCCGCCCCGCCGGTTGACGCCGATCTGGCCATGGCGAACTCGCCTTTCGGTCTGGATCTCAGCCAAGACGAGCAAATTCGTCTCGAGAATATTTCTCACGAAGCCTCTATCAGAGCGATTGGTTTTCTTTATTATCTGGGCGCAGTTTTTATAGGGCCAATAGGTTTTACCAACCTTTCGACTTTCATGGTCGGCATTTTTAGGGACATCTCAAATAAATCTGTCTCTGTTGAAGGAATATTTGTTTACGGTTTTTTGTGTTTTGTGGGCTTTATACCTGTCTTGTTCTTTTTCACCGGGCGTGGGCTGCGCCGCTTCCAGCCCTGGGCGCGAATGTCGTCGGGAATCCTTTCTGCCCTTAGCCTGTTGAGTTTTCCCTTCGGTACGCTGATTAACGTTTACTTTCTTTACCTGCTACTGTCCCGCAAAGCAAGCGTCATTTTTTCTCCCGAATACCGTGAAATAATCGGCCGCACACCGCATATCAAAACCAAAACGGCACTTGTGGAGATGATACTCTGCTGTGTCCTGCTGACCTTGCAGGTTATTGTTATGGGCATGATTTCTGCCATGTAAACGCCCGTTCACCATGTTCTGAATTCCTTGCCCACGCCATTTCCAACGGCTATACTAGGGTTCTCCACATTATTACCCCTCTCAATCCCACAACAGGACGCAGAAGAATGAAAAGAATCTTGCCCCACAAACGACTCCTTTGCCTGGCCCTCAGCTTGGCCGTTTCGGCCTGTTTCGGTACGGCTGTGGCCTCGGCCGCGGAGGCCAAGCAGCATGACGCCATCAAACCTGTTCCCCGTAAAGGCAAAGGGTGGACAGATCGCCACGCGAAAATGAACAAGCGTGTTGCACAGGGCAACGTCGATATGTTGCTGATCGGCGACTCGATTACCCACGCCTGGGAAAGCGGTGGCAAGGCCGTTTGGAATGAATACTACGCCCCGCGCAACGCCGTCAACCTGGGCATCGGTGGCGATCGCACCCAACACGTCCTCTGGCGGTTGGACAACGGCAACATCAAGGGCGTCTCCCCCAAATTGGCCATGCTCATGATCGGCACCAACAACTGCCATAACAACACGCCCGAGGAAATCGCCGACGGCGTCACGGCCATCGTGAAGAAGCTTCGCACGAAGCTACCCAAGACCAAGGTTCTGATCCTGGCCATCTTCCCCCGTGGCCCGAACGACGCCGACCCCAAGCGTCAGGTCAATATGAAAACCAACAAGATCATTGCCAAGCTGGCCGATGGCGACATGGTGAGCTATTTGGACATTGGCGATGCCTTCCTGAGCGACGACCGCACTCTGAGCAAAAAGGTCATGCCCGACCTCTTGCACCTCACGCCCGAGAGCTACAAAACCTGGGCCGAAGCCGTCGAACCGGCCGTCGCCAAAGTGATGGGCCCGTTAAAAAAAAAGTAGCGACCAGTGAAAGCTGTCCGGCGGATGAGAGCGGTTTCGCACCGCTTTTCGATGGCAAGTCGCTGGCCGGATGGCGCAAGGCCGGCGGCGGAGCCACCTATAGTGTCGAAGGAGGTTGCATCGTCGGCCGAGTTGGCCCGGGCCACAACACGTTCCTTTGCACCGAAAAGGACTATGGCGATTTCATCCTTAAGGTTGACGTGAAGTTGGACGTGCCCGGCAACTCGGGCATCCAACTTCGCAGTCACGAGCGTGAAAAAGACGGCCGCGTTTTCGGCTACCAGTGCGAAATCGACCCCTCGCCGCGTGCATGGTCCGGTGGCATTTACGACGAAAGCCGACGCGGTTGGCTCAAAAACCTCAAGGACAACGAAGCGGGCCGTAAGGCCTTCAAGCTCAAGGACTGGAACCAGTTCGTCATCAAGGCCGAAGGGCCCAGCATTAAAACCTGGATCAACGGCGTGCCCTGTGCCGACCTGAGCGATAAGGCCGACGCCGACGGTTTCATCGCGCTGCAAGTCCACTCCGGCAAAAAGGGACAGATCCGCTGGCGAAACGTCCGCATTAAAGAACTGGGAAAAAGTAAGTAAAGTGATTGCAGAGTCCACAGCCGGGTTAAAACCCGGCCTACGAGTCTAGTGTCATCGCGCGGAACGTGATGAATACTTGCATATTGGGTAAACGGCGCAACGTGGGATTCATGCCTACGCCGCGCCGTTTTCTTTTATCCAGCTAGTTTTTGCGGTTAAAGTCACGCTATTCTGCGGAAACTCAAGAAAATCCCCAAATTGATATTGCGTCGTTCGGTGCTTATAGGCACAATATGCAACCTGTCAGCCTGAATGCGTTCCGTCGCTGGAAGCATGGGTTGTTAAGAAATGGATTTCGAACTGGATCGCGCGCCCGCAATCGTGGCTGCTCTACATGGTCGGACTCGTCTCCGATCCATCGCAAGCCCACGATGCACGATCCGAATTTCTTGGTTGATTAGTCGATCAAAGGAGGGATCGAATGATCTGGTTACAGGCAGCCTGTTTACAGGCCACCGTATTGGCCCTAGCGGCGACTGGTGATGGAGACCCAGTTTTACTGGATTTCACTGCCGTTTGGTGCAAGCCGTGCCAACAGATGGCCCCGACAATCGACCGCATGGCGGCCGCTGGTGCGCGGGTGCAAAAGATAGATGTAGATCGCAACCGCGCCCTGGCCGATCGATACGGAGTGACTAAAATTCCGTGCTTTATCGTGCTCTCGGGCAACCGCGAGATCGACCGCGAGGTGGGAATCACCAGCTACGACCGGCTGATGGGAATGTATCAACGCGCGGATCAAGCCGGCAAAGCGGCCGCGCAGAACAAGCGAACTGTCGGCGCGCAACCGCCGATTATGCCCATGCGATCCGCTCCCGGCATGGCTAGTTCCAATCTGTCCGGCAGTAGAACGCCCGCAAAAAGCCCCGCAAACAGTGCAGCCGTAAGCGACAACCAACTGATTGCCTCCTCGGTTCGCATCCGCGTGCAAGATCCACAAGGTCAATCGTGCGGCACGGGAACCATAATCGACTCGCGTGAGGGATGGGCCTTAGTCCTGACTTGCGGACACATCTTCCGCGATTCGCAAGGCAAGGGTCGCATCGAAGTCGATCTATTCGGCCCCAACGCTCCCGGGCCAACCGAAGCCGAACTGGTTTCATACGATATCAAACGCGATATCGGTCTGTTGCGTTTGAAAACTTCCGCCCCGGTTAACGTGGCACGTGTAGCACCGCCTTCAAGACAAATCGCTGTCGGCGAGCCGGTGATCAACGTGGGCTGCAACAACGGCAACTCGCCCACCGCGCGACGTACCCGAATTTCGTCGAAGAACAAGTACCTCGGCCCGTCTAACCTGCAAGCCGGTGGTCTGCCGGTGGAAGGTCGTAGCGGCGGCGGGCTGTTTTCGGCCGACGGCCAGGTAATAGGCGTCTGTAATTGCGCCGACCCCAAGGACAACGAAGGCCTCTACGCGGCAGGCGAGGTGATCCGAGCCGAACTCGACCGGGCCGGCTTGTCGTTTGTTTTTCAGGATCAAGCGGGCGGTTCGAATGCCAGCCCGAGCGACCAATTGTTGGCTGCGGCAACTCCTCCGGCGATGCCCAAAGAGATGCCACCGCCGGGCGACCCCCTGCGCCCGCCCAGCCGTCTGCTGCAACAAACGGCCGCGCACGACCCCTTGCCCATTCAAGCGGTGACAGCGCAAACGACCTTGAGCCCAGCCGAGTCGGCCACGCTGGAAGAACTTATGCGGCGAAAAGCCGTGGGAGCCGCGATCGTGTGCGTGGTCAACTCGCGTGGCAATCCGGCGGTCAAAAGCCGGAGTATCACGCTGGATCGAACCTCACCGGTACTTCTCAATCAAATGGCATCCGAATTGAGGGGGAGCACTGTCGAAGTCGTCAGCATTATCAGTTCGCCAACCAATCCCGTTGCTAAAAGTGAAATCATCGTTCTCGATCAGGCCTCGTCGGCGTTTTTTACGCGTCTGCTGGCCGGAATTAGCGCCACACAGGGCGTTTCGATTGCAAGGCGATAGTTGTGGATAGAGTGTGTGGCACGCCCAGAGCATAGCGATGGGCGTGGTGCGTCCGCGACGCACCCTACGGGATCTAATGCTCTATAACAATTGGTTCAAATCATGCAAAACGATCAAACGTTTACGTTTTCACGATCCGATGGTTTTCGGCGTCTGGGCGATGTTTTTGACGCGGCCGGGTATAGTAACGAGGGGGTGGCCGAGCGGCTGGGGATTGGGGACGCCCGTTCGTTTTCGGAACAAAGCATGCCGCGGCTTTTGCAGGCGACCGAGGGTGGGACGCCGCTGGATGTGTTGATTCGGCTGTTTCTGATCGGCAGTACGCTGGAAACGGCCGCTGTGGAAAAGGCCGTGCGGCCCATGAAACTGGCCGAGTGGGTCGAGGCCGGTTTGATCGAGGTTCGCGGTCAGTCGACGGCCGGGCGATTGGAAATCCTGCCTTTTCAGGGCATGCGAATAGCTTTCGACCAACCGCGACGGATTCAAACCGGTTTGGCCGAAGACTATGTGATGGGGATCGGGTCGAGCACGTTGACGCTGGCCAATCTGACCGTGCGACGACGCGCACGGGCCGCCTTGGACTTGGGCACGGGCTGCGGTTATTTGGCTTTTTTGGCCGCTGGGCACAGCGAGGGGGTGACGGCCGTGGATCGCAACCCGCGGGCGGTGCGGCTGGCTCGTTTCAACGCCAAACTGAACGGGCTGTCGAACGTGGAATGCCTGGAGGGCGATCTGTTCGAGCCGGTGGCCGGGCGTAAGTTCGAGCTGGTGGTTTCCAATCCGCCGTTTGTGATCTCGCCGGAAACGCGTTACATTTATCGCGACAGCGGCATGAAAGGCGACGAGATCACGCGCACGATCGTGGGCCGCGCGCCGGAGTTTCTGGCCGAGGGCGGTTTTTGCCAGATACTGTGCAATTGGGCACATCTGCGGGGTCAGGCGTGGCAGCAGCGGCTGGGCGAGTGGTTCGAGGGGCTGGGTTGCGACGCCTGGGTGATGCGCTCCGATACGCTGGAAGCCGAGGCCTATGCCACGAAATGGATCCGGCACACTGAACGCGATAACGACGACCGCTTCGAGCGGCGATACGAACAATGGACCGACTATTATCGCCGCGAAGAGATCGAGGCCGTCAGCGGCGGGCTGATCACCATGCGGCGGCGGAGCGGCGGTGTGGCTAATTGGTTCCGGGCCGACGACGGGCCGGAAAAGATGCTCGGTCCGGCCGGCAACGCGCTTGCCACGGCCTTCGAGCTACGCGATTTCGTCGAAGCCAACCGCGACGACACGACGCTGGGGGGGAAATGTCTGCGGGTTTCTCCCGACGCACGGCTGCGACAGTGTTTCCAGCCCGGCGAAAGCGGTTGGCAACCGACCGAATCGCTCTTGACGCTCGAACGCGGCCTGGCCTACACCGGCACGATCGATCCTTACATAGCCACGTTGCTGGCGGGTTGCAACGGGAAGCGAACGCTGGAAGAGTTGATCGGGGAGATGGCGCGATCGGTCGAACAAGAGGTTGCGGAGATCCGGCCGGCTTGTTTGGAGATTATTCGGCGGTTGGTGGAGCGGGGTTTTTTGATGGCAGAGAAGATTGATGTGTGAATTCCCACGTTGAAACGCGATTTCGCCCTTCGTTCTTCGCTTCGTACATCGCTAAATCGCTTCGTTCCAGGAGACTCTCGACCGAATTCTCGCCAGGCAAGCGTTCAGCGGCACCAAAGCTGGCGGTTACGGTGAAGTTCCCTTTCCTTGAATCAAAATGAAGTTCGGCGACACCTTTCCTTAGTCGCTCGGCAAGACTGGTCGCTCCGCTCAAAGTCGTTTCGGGAAGGAGAAAACAAAATTCTTCGCCGCCGTATCGGGCGAGCAAGTCCATTGAACGCAATTCACGCATGCAGGCACCGGCTATCTCGACAAGAACCCTATCGCCTATAAAATGTCCGTAGTTGTCGTTGACCCGTTTGAAATGGTCGATGTCCATCATGATGGCTGAGAGAGACAGATCGTAACGCACGACACGCTCAAATTCCGGTTGGGCGGCGGCGTTGAAATGTCTTCGATTGTGCAGGCCTGTGAGAGGATCGATTGTCGAGAGTTTTTGAACTTCCTGAAAAAGCCGGGCGTTTTCCAAGGCAATAACAGCCTCGCTCGCAAGGGCTCGAACAAGCCTAATCGCGGAATCGCTAAGTGCGTTGCTTTGCCGGCTTTCTAAAATGATACAGCCGAAATACTTCCCCTGGCCGGACATGGGTACAGCCATCCATGTCTTTGTATCGGCAGACATTTCCCATTTGCGGGCAATGACATCATCGATCGTGTCAGAAATTAGAATGGGGCAACTCGCCCGCATTACATCACCTATCCAGGCTGGCGTGATGCTCGCCTCGTCACCGACTTTGTGGTCAGTGAGATCACCCCAGATGTCATGAAGACGGATGATATCACCATCAATTAAATAGATTGCGCCACTATCATGAGGAATGAGACTCTTTAGAAACTTCTGAAGATGGCCTGTGATTTTATCGAGGTCCAACCTGGAGGTAAATGTCTCGAAAGCCTGCAGCATTATTTCAGCCTCGCGGCGAGCCTGGCATTCAGCTGCCGTCGTGCGTTCGAGTTCTTGGGTCTTGATGTAGAGATCCCGGCTCTTCTCTTCGATGATCTGCTCGGCCCGTTTTCTGGCAATACGTTCCCTTGCCAGTCGGCGTTGGATGAGTTCGGCCTGGTTTTCCATGATTAGGATATAGGCTAAGTCTTTATTTTGGCATGATGATAAAACGGGTTTCCGCCTGGCTCTCCTGGTCAGTTTCCCGTTTGACTACGAGTGAGTCGCCGAAATGATCGATACACGCGTGTATCAATCCCTCGGCCAGATCGGGCAGGCTGCGTTTAGATCGATAGGTCATGATCATCGCATCCGGCCCCGACATCACGCATGAGAATGAAGGTAATTCCGCGTCAGGATAGAGCTTCTTTACTTCCATATGGACAACGTTATCCACGCGGGGAAGAAATTCCAAAGTGGATTTGATGCCCTCGAAAAAAGCGGGGAAGGATATCACAAATCGCTTGAAAAGGTGGCGGCCAAACTCCATGAGGAGATCTGGGACCGATACGTCGGTGAGCGTGGAAAGGTTGGTAACTAAAGTGACCATCTCCTGCGGGTCATATGTGCCGATCGAGGTGTAGACTCCTCCCGATGGCAAATGGGACATCGCAATCAGACGCTCGCTTGTCTCAAAGGAGAACTTGTCATCGACAAGCTCGATGAATTCGGTAAAAACCATACCTTTCATGGCAGCCCCTTCTCTTGAATTTTTGTCATACAACCATGCAGTTGGCGCAAATCATAACCGCACAAGCCTCAATGCCTCTGTACAACTAATAGGTCTAGATCTGCACCATGGGGACGTACTGCGGAAAATTCCGGTAAGAACTTCGTTGCATCCGTTAATGCTGGACTAGCGGGCAAATTCGCGTGTCGCCGCAGCGGCCTTCTCCCCCCCTAAATTACAGGATTTTGGGCTAGATCTTTTATACCAATTATCGATTGATCCTGAGATTTGATATCACGCGCAGCGCGATGAGTACGGATCTTACCAGCCGTGCTTGGGGACGGAGATGGTCATGGGCTGGGGCAACTTAACCGCGTCGGTCAGTAGGCTTTTTCTGGTGGTGATTCGCAGTTCGTGGCGGGCAATGGGGGTTGAGGAGACGTCGTCGCAGACGAATGTGTGGATGACCATGCCGGAGGCGGGGCTGTAGCGGCGGATGATTTCTTTGGGCGTGGGGTCGATTTCGACTTTTGCGGCGTGGATGTCGGTCGCGCTGCGTGGATATCTGGTTGTTACGGTTACGCGATAGCGGTCGTCGACCTTCTCGTGGCTACAGGTGAAGTTTACGCCGGGCAGGGCGGCGAGGGTGAGTTGCTTTTGCTTTTCGAAGTCGGCCAGGGTGATGCGTTTGTCAGGCTTGGTTTTTTCGAGTTTGAACCAGATTTGCAGCTCCGCCTCCTCGACGGCCTTGGGCCAATCGGGGGCCAGGAAGTTGAGCACGGGCACGGGTCGGCCGGGTTGGAAATCGAGCGTATCGAAGACGTAGTCGGGCGATTTATTCGAGTCTGTCGACAGATTGGGTCTGATTTCGAGCCAGACCTCGGCCGGGCGGGGACTAAAATCCTCGGCCTTGTTGTTTTGCAGCGAAAGGGCGAAGCTGAGATTGCTGCCTTGCCACTCGGGTATCTCCGCCTCGATATAGAAGTGTCGAGTGGGGCTCTGGGGGTCGTCCAGATCCTTTGCCTCGTCACTGTGGTTATTTGTGTATCGCCGGTAGATCAGTCGGCGCAGGTCGTCGCTGAGGTAAAGCTCGATGCCCTCGCCGCCTTCGAGTGATATTTCGGAGCGGGCCTCATGCTCGCTGTCGACCACCTCGGCCATGTAGCGGAGGCGATTGCCGGGTGCCTGGTCGATTGTGCAGGGCTGGTTGAGATCCAGGGGTTGCTGATTGGGCGTGACGATTTGTCCGTTGGGCCCGGTGCGACGGACGATGTAGCGGCTGAGTTGTAGCGAGTCTTCCAGGGCCTCGAGCAGCGATTTGGGGTTGGTGGCCGAGAAGAATGTGCCGCCTTTGGATTGTTTCGTCAGAGCAGTCAGTTCTTCCAGGTCTTCGGTCATGTCGAAGCCCACGATATCGAGCCGCACGTCGGGATGATTTTTCAGAGCGTTTTCCACGTCGAGGGCCGTTTTTCTGGCCTCGGAGGGGCTGTTGGCGTCGGCGTATTGGTCGTTCTTGCCGTCGGTGATGGCGATGATGTGCTTGGGGCCCGGCTGGAGCGGGAAATCGTCCATGGACTGGATAATGGCCAGGTACAGGGGCGTTTCGCCCAGGGGATGCGATGCGGCCTCGGTGAGTTTTTGCAGCAGCCAGCCGATGTCGTGTTGTGCAAGGGCTCCGCTTTCCTTGGGCGTGAACCGTCGCGGAGGGCAGATCAGCTCCACGTCGCTGTTGGGATGACGATCGCGGGTAGCGGGGACGGTTTTGATGCTTTTGGTTTTCGGATCCCAAATGCGGATGTCGTCGGAGTTTTTTACCCAGCCGGTGCGGTGGGCG
This sequence comes from uncultured Planctomycetaceae bacterium, assembly GCA_964541935.1. GTDB lineage: Bacteria > Planctomycetota > Planctomycetia > Pirellulales > Thermoguttaceae > JAFGTN01. Next base: position 19,358 of record CAZISU010000002.1, read on the forward strand.
TAGATTCTCATGCCGATACGGTAGGGCGTGTTGGGCCCGGCCAGACGCCGTAGGATGGAAATCAGGGTGTCGCGCGCGATGTCGATGCGGCGCCGGTCAGGTCCCACGAGATTATTGTGCATGCTCATTGAGCAATCGAATATGAAAACGATGGGCCGTGCCTGTCCCGATTTTCCATGCACGGTTACGCGGGGTTTTCGATAGGGCGGGCGTTGCCAGGCGAGTTGTACGCCTTGCCAGGGGATGGCGCGGAATGCGTCAGTCCAACGGTGGCCGCGGTAGAGAGCTACTGCGTTGAGATAATTCTCCTCGGAGAGTGTTTTGGTGTTGGGGATAGAGTAATCCAGGTATTGGGCTGTATGGTTCGTGCTTTTGACTTCGACCGGCAGGCCGATACGTCGCTGGTCGGGCTTTTTGGTGTCTTGTCCGACGATGAGGGGTATCGACGGCTGGCAGAACTGCGTGGTTTTTCCGCCGGCGTCGGCCGTGTCTTCGCTTTGCGATTGTTGCAGATAAAAGGCGGCCTCGCCCGAGGGGAGCGCGGCGGTGAGGGTGATCTGGGTTTGGTGTTCGATGGCGGGTGCGTCTTTGGGATCGAGCACGCTAAGGTCACCCTGGGCTTGGATGGTGATCCCGTCCGTGGCGGCTTTGACGCGTGCGGGCAGCAGCGAGTCGAGATCGGTTTGGGCGAAAGTCGCGTGGGGGGCCTCACGGCAGAGCGATTTGGCGCTGCGGAGATAATCGGCGGTTGCGAGTTGGAAGAAGGACTGTTTCTGGTCGCGCGCGGGGCCGAGGAAATCGTCGAGCGAACGGGCAGCCTGCCAGAGCATGAGGTAGCGTAGATCGAGGCGGCGGAGTTGGGCGGCCGGATTCTGATCGGCTTCTTCCCAGGGCTGGCGAGCGAGCAGGGGAGCCGCCGCGCGGACCAGGCGAACCGCCTTGGCACAGGGTGCGCGGACGGCGGCCGCGGAGGCTTTGGGGTCGGCCAGGAGTTGGCCGGTTTGCCGCGTGCATTGTTTGCAAAGCGGGTCGTCGGGGCCGATGCGGCTCAGCCAGCGGCGCACCAGGGCGCCTTGCTGTTCGTAGAAGCGGTCTCTATCGGCGGCAGTAATATTTTTTCCGGACTGCTGGATTTGCTGGCGGTTGCCGATGACGTCGCGCAAGCCCGAGTCATCGGGGGCGACGATGTCGCGGGAGAGGATCGAGAGTACGGGGTGCTCGGGGTGCTGGGGTTTTTGTTTTTCCCACTCGGCGAGTCGATCCAAGTAGGTGGAGAAACGATCTTTGTCGAGGGCCGTTTCAGTCGCGCGGCGGGCCCTGTCGGGGTTCTTGGCGATAAGTTGCCAGTCGGCCGCGCGACGCTGGGCAATGTCGAGATAGCGCTGGCGCAATTGGTTGCGGGCTTTTCCGCTTACCAGCGGCACTTGCAAGACGGCATCGATACCGCGCAGGGTCTGTTCTTCCAGGCCGGCCGAGCGGAGCTTTTGGCACTGGTCGTGGTAGGCTTCCATGAGTTCGTCGAGCCGCGCGGTCGTGGCGGCGGTCGTGGCCGCGGCGTCCCACTTGCCCGTCATCGCGGAGGCGTCGAGCCGTGCGGCCAGGCGATGGGTGTCGTCGACTAGACGACGGAGCGTGTTGAGTTGCGATTGCGTCTGCTGGGGATCGGAGCCGGGCAGGCGGGTAAAGAGCCAGGCGGCCAGGTAGGGCACGTTGGACCACGAGCGGTCGCGTAGGGCGAGGGCTTTTTGCACATCGGCGGTGAGCCGTGTGGCGGGGTGGTAGCCGTCGCGTTGGGACTCGGTCCAGAGACGGTCGGCTTGGACGAGCGCTGCGGTCGTGCCTACAAACAGGTTGTCTTCGGCCGTTCGTCGCAGCCGGTCGCCGCTTGCAACCGGCCGCATGGCCCAATATTGGGTGCGGACGTCGAGCGGGGCGGCGGACTGCTCGGCCTGGCGGCGGATTTGCATGGCGCGGCGGGCGGGATTGTCCAGATCTTTCCAAACGGCCGGGTCGAGGTAATCTTGCAACATGGCAAGGAAATGCTGCTCGACCAGCTTGCCCTTGGGTTCCGTGATGGGCCGTTGTTTGAGAGGTGGTTTTTCTACGGGTGGTTTTTCTGCGGGTGTCTTTTTCTCGGGTTTTTTATTGTCGGCTGTTTTTTTGTCGGAGGGCTTTTTATCGGCCGATTCTTTGCTGGGTTTATCTTTTGAGTCCGCCGATTTTTTCTTTGGTTTTACGGACGGAGTCTTCTTTTCGTTTTCGGCGTCGATGCTTGTCTTGCCGGTAGCTTTATTTTCGAGCGCTGTGAATTTCTCTTGCAGTCGTTTTTCGATTGCCGTGCGGGATCGGTTGTCGATTTGCCCCAGGGCCACGGCCAGGGGCAGGCTGTGGGCGGCCAGGCCGTCGCGGGATCGATCTTTGCTGAGTTTGTCGGCCAGGCGATCGAGTTCCTGGATGGTGGCGTCGAATTGGTCGCTGTATTCTTGTCCGGCGTCGGCCAGGCGGTCGAGCCGCAAGAGGCCGCGTTGGTAGACCTGCCACTGGAGCGGCAGCAGCAGTCGGGTGGGCGTGTTTTGTAACTCGGCGTGGCGCTGCCACATGCGGGCGACTTTATCCCAACGGGGAACGGTTTTGTATTTGGTTAGCTCGAATGGGTTTCGCTGGGACGTATGCACAAGGGCGAAATCGACGCCGCCCTCGTAGATGAGCATGGGCTTCTGGGTGTCGGTGCGGTTTGGTTACCCAAAGGTTGACCTCGGTTTCGAGGTAACTGTGCAGTTCGGCCAGGGTGACGCGTCCGTCGTCGTTGA
>CAZISU010000003.1:0-21034 GCA_964541935.1 uncultured Planctomycetaceae bacterium
CCCCGGCGTCTACCTGCGCCCGCGCGAAACCGACGGCCATCTCCACGTTGAAGTCGAACAGGTCGCGTACAAAGGCCGGGTCGTCGAAGAAGTCGATCATGAGGTGATTAATACCACGCAGGTCGGCCGCCTCGGCACAAGGGCCTTCCACCCAGCCCTCAATGAACAACTCTCCGCCGACCTTCTCTCTAAAAAGCTCCACCGCCTTGACGCGATTGAGCATCCGCCCCTCGTTCGGCGCGGGCACCGCCAGCGAACCCAGCGCGGTTTTGTCGGACAGCAGCGGGGCCGCCTCATCGATGGCCGGCGGCTGGTCGTCGTAGAACTGCACCTTGGCCCCACAGTTCGAAGCCTCGCAAGCCGGGTCCGAAATCACCGAAACATGGTCGAACCCAAACCGCTGGGCCGTCAAAATCTGCGCCTCGACCTGCTTCTCGCAATCCGTGGCATACTCGCCATAGGGCACGCCCAACTGGTCGGCGGCAAACATCATCGTGATCGGCATAAGCGGCCCACGGTCGGTAGCCCGGCCGTCAAACATGGCAGAAACCCGTTCGTGTCCGTTCATTGTCGAAAATCTCCGTCTGATTGCGTTTGATTATTGCGGATTGATGACCATAATCATAACGCCTTGCGGGTGGTTCTGGAAGCGGGGCCAAAGTCCACAATAGTGTTATTGGCGACTTGCCCAATGTAACGTTATTCGGGTATGATTGACAGTGAAACGGCTCGCGGACCAATACTCCCCGCACTTAATTTTGTCCGGAAATCTAAAACCATGATGGAACCACCCAGCAAACCAGCCCGCTTCCAATTCAGCTTGCGGGCTGTTCTCTTGACGTTCGTGGTAGTGGCAGCATCGTATGGACTGGCCGGAAGTTTTGGATTCTTCTTAGCATTCTTGGTTATTCTTATATCAACTTCCATGCGAAGCCAAGGAGGCATTTCCCTTGTTGAACTAGTGGTCGTGATCGCGTTATTTTGGATAGGGCAGGCGGTATTCATGCCAAGTTACCACGGATCAACGCCACAGGAGAGAGCGGGCTGGTGCCATAGCGATTTAACGAAAATCGCCATAGCTGTGAGTAGCTACCACGACACCTACGGCCGATTCCCTCCGGCGAGTGTACCTGACACCAAGGGACGCCCGGCCCACAGTTGGCGGGTATTGATTCTTCCGTTTCTCGGCTACGAAGATCTGTACCAGAAATACGATTTTGATGAACCCTGGGACGGCCCGAACAACAGCCTGCTGGCCCCAAAAATCCCCTTTGAGTATGAGTGTCGAAGTTTCTCTAGAGTCGACAGGGCTTTCACGAACCGCGCGGCCCTGGTCGGAAGCGACACCGTGTTCCGTGCCAACATGTCTCTTCAACAAAGCGAAATTACCGATAGTGCAACTAACACAATAATGCTAGTCGAAACCGATCGAACCGACGGCATTCACTGGATGGAGCCTGTTGATTTTCCCGTAAAGGATGCGATCTTACCGTCGCCCGAAGATCCACCTGTAAATTCCACAGCCCCCAATTCTCTCGCACTGGGACCAATTCACTTGGGCTGTTTCCACGTAGCCATGGCCGACGGCACGGTTGAATCTTTGCGGACGGATATCCCGCAGTCGGCGTTAGACGCCTTGGCAACGGCCAACGGCGGCGAATCGGTCGCCCTGAAACCGCTAACCAAAACCGAACCGTCAGCCTGGGCGAAACCGGTCGCACTGGCAATCTTTATTTATTCGTCGATAGCCATGTTTTACGGAGCACGCCGAGGTTTTCTCAAACATAAAAAACAAGCAGAAGTCGATGCGGATATAGAAGAGCAAACCATACCCAACGAAGCCACGGACTAGCAGCAATGCCCGCACCCAAGAAAAAACCTATCCGCTTCCAATTCAGCTTGCGGGCTGTTCTCTTGACGTTCGTGGTAGTGGCATCATCGTTTGGATTGGCCAAAGAAATCGGGATAGCCCTGGCAGCCTTTGTGATTTACTGTTCCATTGCGATTCGGCTTAATGGTATTAAGACGAGATTTGACGTGTTTGCTGTGATCGTTATGTCTCTGCTTCTACTTGGATTATCTTTTCCAGATTCCATGGAATGCCACAGAAAACATAGACTAACAAAAAGCCATCACGATTTCACAAAAATCACCCAAGCCGTGAATAGCTACCATGACACTTACGGCCGATTCCCTTCAGCTAGCGTACCCGACGCCAAAGGTCGCCCGGCCCACAGTTGGCGGGTATTGATACTGCCGTTTCTCGGCTACGAGGATCTGTACCAAAAATATGATTTCAACGAACCCTGGGACGGCCCAAACAATAGTCTATTGAACTCAGAACTTCCCCTTGAGTATGGAGGTTTCACAAACTACGTGGCCCTGGTCGGAAACGATACAGTTTTCCGTACCAACAAATCTCTTCGACGAAACGAAATTGTCGACAGCACAGCCAACACGATAATGCTAGTCGAAATCAGTCGCAAAAACGACATTCACTGGATGGAGCCCATAGATTTCCCCGTGGAAAAAGCTATCTTGCCATCGCCCGAAGATCAACCGGTAAATACCACATCCAACACTCTCACTCTGAAGCCAACTCACTCAGGCTGCTTCCACGTCGCCATGGCCGATGGCTCGGTTTCGTGCCTACGTACCGACATCCCGCAGTCGGCGTTCGACGCCCTGGCAACTGCCAACGGCGGCGAATTGGTCGCCCTGAAACAGCTAACCAAAACCGAACCGTCGGACTGGGCTAAACCGGTCTCGCTGGTAATCTTTGTTGTCTCGTCGGTAACCATGTTTTACGGAGCACACCGAGCTTTTCTCAAGCAGGACTAACGCACAGGCACCAGCAGCCCATTAAACAAGGCATACCCCCTGCGGGCTGGCGAAGAACACTTACCTTCCCTGAAATACCCAGAACCTCATCTTTGCACCGATCCGCATGGTTTCATTCCCACCGATTGTGTATCCTCAGCGGCCTAGCGATACGTACTCATACAGCCCGAGCGATTACCGTGCGAATTTGCCTATATTCCGAAAAGGTTCTGCCCAAAATCGGCGGCCAGGAACTGGTCGTGGATGCGATTGCGCGGAATCTGGTAGATTTGGGGCATGAGCCCGTCGTGCTGGCCCCGAATGCGCGTGGGAAAACGGCTCGCTTCGACCGCGAGTTGCCGTATCGAGTGGTACGCCATCCACGCTTCTATTCAACGCGGCGGTTTGTCGATCTCTACAGGTACTGGCTAGCCCGCGCGCAGCGTCGCTATCGCTTCGACGTGGTGCATTGCCATGGCGTCTATCCCACCGGCTACATTGCGGCCCGATGTGCCGCGGTTGCCAACATACCCGTCGTCATCACCAGCCACGGCGGGGACGTCGACCCGGTTAGCCCGCTCTTCAGAAAGCCGGGCTTGAAGCAGCGATACCAGCATGCACTCAAAAACGCCCAGGCGGTCGTGGCCCTCAGCGGCTTCATGCAAAGCCAACTCGAAGACATCTGTCCCGAAATCAAAAGGATCGATCGCATCGGCAACGGGGTGAACCTCGACGAGTTCGAAAAGGTTGTCGACACGCAACTCCTCAGTACCAACGGGCTGCAACCGCATAAGTACTTCCTCTTTCTCGGCCGACTCGTACCCCGCAAGGGCGCCGACCTTCTGGTCGAAGCATTCGCCTCGCTCTCCGAGCACACAGACATCACGTTGGCCATCGCCGGCAGCGGCCGACAGCAACCGAGCCTGCAAGAGCGTGTGGCTGAACTGGGCATGCAACAGCGGGTCAAATTCGTTGGCGAAGTGGACGGCCCGCAAAAAACCTGCCTTTTGCAAAACGCTCGCTGCGTGGTCATGCCTTCGCGAATCTCCGAGGCCTTCGGCATGGTCGCCCTGGAAGCCTTCGCCGCCGCTCGGCCCGTTATCGCCACGAACATCCCCGGCCTGGCCGAACTGGTCGAGCCCGAGCGGACGGGAATGCTTTTCGAAGAAGATTCGCTCCAGAGCCTGGCCCAGGCACTATCCACGGTCGCCGCTGGGCCGGAGCTGATGGACCGCCTCGGCGGCGAAGCACGTCGACAAGCACAAGCCTATAGCTGGGCCAACGTGACACGGCGTCATGTCGAACTCTATGAAGATCTCAGCGGCTCCTTATCGGGGCTACCCATCATTGGAAACGGAACACAGCACTACTAATCCCAATCCGCTTCGGGATGCAGCAAGCGGCCCAGTTTCTCCAGCAACAAAATAAAACGCGGGCCGGGAACCGAGATAAAATCTTCGTCGAGACAAAACACCTTGCCCGCACTGACGGCGTCCACGTCGGGCAATTGCCCCCAGTCCGCCTCCGCCTTGGATTTCCAATCTCCCCCATTCGCTGAACTGTTCGCTGAACCGCCCACTGAACCACGCGTCATGCTCGGCACAATGTCGATAATAATCTCAGGATTGCACTTGATGATGCTCTCGTTGGAGACGACCGGATAGCGAACCGGTTGCTTGCCGAAAACATTACGTCCGCCGGCGATTTCGATCATCTTGTCGAAGTATTCGTCGTTACCGGCAGCGTAAACGTCCTCTAGCCGACCCACGCCTTGGGTGCGAATAACCGAAACCATCACGCTCGGCCGCCGCAGCCCGGCCGTTTTTTCTCGCACGCGATCAATTCGTCCGCGCAGATCGTCAACCATCCGCCCGGCGGCTGAAGCGTTGCCGCAAGCTTGCCCGATTGTGGGTATCGACTGTAACACACCCTCGATGGTTTTGTGATCGACGGTCAAAGTATTTATGCCGAATCGATCCAACGACGGACAAAGTGCCTTGTTGCCACGCAGCATCACGATCAGATCCGGCTCGAGCGCCACCACGGCTTCCAGGTTCGGGTCCATGACCCCGCCGATACGATCGATCTTGGCCGCCGCGGGTGGGTATTTGCAATAATCGCTTACGCCCACAACCCGCTCGCCAAGCCGCAGGGCGAAGAGAGTTTCGGTAACGCTCGGCGCCATGGAAACGATGCGTCGCGGCTGGTCTTGTCCCGCAGTCTCGCTTGGCTGTTTCCCGTTCGAATCAACCCGCGCAAGGCGAACTTTGGCAACGTGGCAGGCCACGAACACCAAGAGGATTATGATGATAAGGAGAATCTTTGAACGCATGTCCTCTAGTATCGTCGACTGCGGGTAGATATGCAAGCAGTTCTCATGGTGCGTCCGCGACGCACCCTACCAGCATCAAACCCGCTTCTGGATGCGTTGCTGTTCGATTTCATCGAGGGGGACTAGCGGCCCTTCACCGGCTCCGGGGCACTCGTTGCAGGTGTATTCCCATGTACCGGGCGATTTCAGGTTGGATTGCCAGAAGGGCCAGGTGCGGCATTGCACCGGGCGGGCTTTGTAGACTGTGCAGCCCATGATTTTGCGGTCGAAGAATACACAGTCGCCGTTTTTGCGTTCGCGGAGGCTGCGGCGGCCGTGTTCTTTGCGGGCGTATGCACGCTTGAACTCACCTTTCGTCATGTCGAGTAATTCGGCCAGCGCGGCGATTTCTTCCTTGTTGACCCAGACGTAGCCGGGGTCGCCGATGCAGCAACCGCCACAGCCGCTGCATTCGAAGTTGAGGCCGCCCGCGTACCAGGGTAGGCTGGAGGGTTGGTTTGGGTCGGAAGTGTTGGGGGAGTTGTCGGTCATACTTGGGGGAGTGTTTTATTGTGTAACGGTCAGTTGGTGTAAATGTCGAATGTCGAAATCAGAATGAGGAAAGAATTAAGAATTCAAAAATGACGAATGACGAAATGGGTGCTGGTTTTAGACATTTATACATTCTTAATTCTTTCGTCATTCTGGCTTCCTCATTCGACATTCCTGCCCTCTCTTCTAACGAGTAACCACCCGGTCCTCGCCCGGGCTTGTGAGCAGATTTTCCGCGTCGGGTATTAATCCGTACGCGGCGGCGAGGATCTTAATGGGGTGGGCAGTTGGTTTTGTTGTACCTTGTTCCATTTGCATTTTACAGGCGCTGCATTCGGTGGCGCCGGCTTGCAGGCGAGGGTTTCGCATGGCGGAGACTACACGCCAGCCGATGCGCAGGCTGGTGCGATAGTTTTTTTGTTTGATGCCGAAATCGCCGGCCATGCCGCAACAGCCTTGTGCGATGGGGTGTACCGAAAGGCCCGGGATGAGTCGCAAGAGGTCTTCGCCGGGCGAGCCGACTTGCATCGCCCGCAGGCGACAGGGCATGTGGTATCCGACGGTAGCCAGGATGGGTTTGAAGTCGAGTTGCAGCTTGCCCTGGGTGTGCATTTCCCAGAGGAAGGCGCCGGCGTCGGTGGTGTTTTGGGCCACGAGTTGGGTGTCGTCGTTGTCCAACAGGTGTGGGTATTCGTGCGCGAGGGTCAGGGCGGCGGCCGGTTCGGTGGTGATAACTCGGTATCCTTGTCGCACGGCGTCGGCCAGGACGGTGGTGTTGTGCTGGGCCAGGCGTCGAGCGCGGTCGAGTGCGCCCACGGAAATGGCCGAAGTGCCGGCCTGCATTTGTTCGGGCGGAACGAAGACGGCCACGCCGTTGTGCTTGAGTATGGCGATGAGTGCTTCGGCCAGGGCCGGGTCGTAGAAATTGGCGTATGTGTCGACGAAATAGGCGACTTTTAGTTCGCGTTGGCGTCGCGGCTGGGTCAGGCGTCGGCGGGCCGCGCGGCGCATGAACGAGGGCGATGAAACCCGCGGCACTTTTCGGCCTTGTGCGATGCCGAGCGTCTTTTGCAGCAGCCAACGTAGTTGAGCGTTTGCCAATGCCCAGTTGGTGATTGTCGAGAACGAGCCGGCCATGCTGCCGATCAAATCGAGCCGCATCATGGCGTGGTCGACCGGCGGCAGTCCCTTGGCCGTTGCGTAGGCCGCCTTACACTGGGTAACCATGCGTGGGATGTCGACGTTTGCGGGGCAATCGAGCACGCACATGTGGCAGTTGTAGCAAAGGTCGACGACGTCTTTGAGCTCCTCGGAGGTGAGGCTTTCGAGTTCGAGTTGTTTGGTTAAAAGGGCACGGGCCAGGTTGGCTTTGGCTCGGGGGGATGATTCTTCGGTGAGGCGGATGCGGAACATGGGACACATGCGTGTGTCGCGGGCGTGCGTGCGACAGTCGCCGCAACTGTTGCAACGCCGGGCCGTGAGGGCCAGGCGTTTGGGGTTCCAGTTCAACTGCAACTCGATCAGGTCGCGCAGACGGGGCGTCGATTCGCTGTCTGCGGAACCCGCTTCGGCAGAGCTTTCCGCAGGGTCGGTTTGCTCGTCGCCGACTCGTATGACGGGACGCAGGTTGTCTGTAAGCCGCTGTGGCTCGTTGCCGACAATCTTGCCGGGGTTGAACAGATTTTCGGGGTCGAAGATCTGCTTGACCTGGCGGAAGACCTGATAGAGTTCGCCGGTTTGCCACTCGACGAAGGGGCTGCGGCTGAGCCCGCAACCGTGCTCGCCGCTCGTTGTGCCACCGAGGCGAAAGACCTCTTCGTAGAGTTCGTTGGCCAGGCATCGCATTTTGTCGACGTGTTCTGGTTTGCCCAGGTCGAGAAATGGTTGCAAGTGAAGTTGTCCCTGACCGGCGTGGCAGGAGAGGGCCGCGGTGATTTCGTGGCGTTTGAGGATGTTTTGACTGGCGACAAGGATTTCGGGCAACTGGGCCGGGGCAACGGCGATGTCCTCGATGATGGGCACGGGCCGTACGGCTCCTTCCAAGCGGCCCAGTGCCGGTTGGGATTTGAGCGAGAGCTGGCAGTATAGCTCGACGTCTAGAGGGTCGAAAGCCAGGCGAATGCCGAAGGGCCCGTTTTTTGTGGAAGTATTTCCGTGTGTGTGTTTTTTCTCAGCAGTGGCGTCGACCAGTTCGCGCAAGCGGTTGCGGACGGCGGTCGGTGAATCGGCGTGCTGTTCGACGATCAGAACGGCTTCGGTGTGTTGGGGGATGAGTTCGTTGAAACGCGGTTCGATTTCGCGTGCGAGACTGAGGAAGCGGCGGTCCAAGAGATCGCAAGATGCGGGCTTGTATGGCAAAAGTGTGCTCACGGTTCGGGCGGCCGTTTCCAGGCCGTCGAACAAGAGCAGTGCCACGCCGCGAGAAACGGGCAAAGGCTGCGTGGCCAGCGTGGCTTCGGTGGTCAGAGCCAGGGTGCCTTCGGAGCCGACCAGCAGACGCACGAGGTCGAGATATTCCTTGCCCGAATCGTCTTGGCCCAGCACGCCGTCTAGATGGTATCCGCAACAGTCGACAGGGCTGTTGACTCGGGAGTTTTTGATGAGGTCTCGATTATCCGCGAGCAATTGGGCGAGACGATTGAGCAGGTCGCGTTTGATGGGGTCGGGGTCTTGGCTTTGGCCGTCGAAAAGCGGTTCGCGGGCGGCCTTGATGCGTTCGCCGCCGGGCAGGATGACGGACATTTCGCGAACGTGGCGTGCGGCCGAGCCGTATTTGAGCCAGTGGCTGCCGGCGCCGTCGATGGCCAGCACGCTGCCGATGGTGGTTGCGCGGCTGTTGGCCGGATCGGGTCCGAACACGCGCGAGGCGGCCTTGATTTGTACGTTGAGACGTTCGAGCACCACGCCCGGCTGCAGGCGGACGGTAGCTTCGCCCACGCGGATAATGCGGTGCAGATGTCTGGCGAAATCGATAACCAAGCCGTTGCCCAACGATTGGCCGGCCACTCCGGTTCCGGCGCCGCGGGCGTGGATGGGGATTTTTTTCTCGGCGGCGTATTCGACGGTGGCTTGCACGTCGGAAGCCGAACGCGGGCGAACGACACCCAGCGGGCGGATCTCGTAGATGCTCCCGTCGCTGGCGTAAAGCTGACGAAAGATCTCGTCGCAGCGAATCTCACCCGAAATCAGGCCGCGGAGGTCGTCTTGAATGCGTTCGCGGTGTTGATCGAGTTGTTCCATCGGTTTAACGCCGAGCTCCGTAGATGAGCGTCATGATTTCCGCACGCGTCGACGGGTTTTTGCGGAAGGCGCCCTTCATGGCCGAAGTCACGCAGACGGTGCCCGGCTTGCACACGCCACGCACGGTCATGCAGGTATGTACCGCCTCGACGACGACGCCCACGCCGCGGACTTTCAACTCGTCGATCAAAAGGTCGGCAATCGTCTGCGTCATCCGTTCTTGAACCTGGGGCCGGCGGGCAACGGCGTCGACCACGCGGGCAAGCTTGCTCAGACCGACGACGCGTCCGTCGGGCAAGTAGCCGATGTGGGCCTTGCCCATAAACGGCAGCATGTGGTGCTCGCAGACGCTGTTGAAGCTGATGTCGCGGACGAGAACGATCTCGTCGTACTTTTCGCTGAAAAACTTTTTCAGATAAACGCGTGGGTCTTCTCTGAGCCCGCTGAAAATTTCGGCGTACATGCGCGCGACCCTTGCCGGCGTCTCTTGCAGTCCCTCGCGATCCGGGTCGTCGCCCACGGCCAAAAGGATCTCGCGGACGGCACGCTCGATTCGAGCGTGATCCACTTTGGGAGGATCATCACTATTTAGCCCCATTTTTGGCATTGATTCGAATTCTTCGTCCGGTGAGCACGATGGCGACATGGTGAAACTCTAAGGGCTTTGGGCTATGAACTTGGGATTCTTAACTTATTAACTGCAATTCACGTTTTCCATCTGAAATCCGAGGTCTTGTGTGAAGATCTAACGAGACCAACACACCATCTTATGGCCCCCCATGCGGTCGGTCAAGCGGGCATGATATGCGGGCATGATATGCGGGCATGATATGCGGGCATGATATGCGGTTAGATGGTTGGTACTTGACATGTATATGTCGATGGTGCGACAATCGTCACCTGTCAGGCGGATAAGAGTTGCGCCTGGTGCCGAGCACATTTTCATTATAACGGTTTTCCAGTTTTTCGGTTTTCATCTCATTTATTCGAGCTCAGGATGGCTGCCACAGCAGAGGGTCGACGCCACGCGGCAAAAATCGTCAGGCGTTTGGCACGCGCTTATCCCGATGCCCGCTGTTCGCTAGATTTTCGCACCCCTCTAGAGCTTGTGGTAGCCACGATCCTTTCGGCCCAGTGTACAGATAAACGCGTGAATCTTGTTACGCCGGACGTTTTTGTCAAATACCCCACGGCCGTCGACTACGCCACGGCTTCGCTGAGCGAATTGGAAAAAGATATCCAGAGCACGGGCTTTTTCCGCAACAAGGCCAAGAGCATCAAGGGTTGTTGCCAGGGGCTGGTCGAAGAGCACGGCGGAAAGGTTCCACGCGATCTGGACGCGTTGGTGAAATTGCCCGGCATCGGTCGCAAAACGGCGAACGTTATTCTGGGTACGGCCTACGGCCTGGCCACTGGTGTGGTCGTAGACACCCACGTTACAAGGCTCAGCCGACGGATGGGACTGTCGGAGCATAAGGATGCCGTGAAAATCGAACGCGATCTGATGGAGTTGATTCCCAAAAAAGAATGGATCTCGTTCAGCCACCGCATGATTTTGCACGGGCGTAATGTTTGTGCGGCCAGGAAGCCGCAGTGTGATGATTGCCCGGTGAATGATGTTTGCCCTCGCGTGGGTGTAAGTTGATGTAGGGTGCGTGCTTGCATGCACCGTGAAATAGGCGTAATCTCTCGACGGTGCGTGCAAGCACGCACCCTACACCTCAAAACCACAGACACAGGAATCTCATGGTTCTTTCAGGTCAAGAAATTCGGGCTCAACTGGAATCGAACATCGTTATCGATCCGTTCGACGAGTCGCAGCTCAATCCGAACAGCTATAACCTGACCCTTCACAACGAATTGATGGTCTACGAGGAGGTGATCCTCGATATGCGCAAGCCCAGTCGTGTGCGGCGGATGACTATCCCGCCGGAGGGTCTGGTGTTGCAGCCCAACCAGCTTTACTTGGCGCGCACGGTGGAACGCACGGAAACCCACAATCTGGTGCCCATGATAGAGGGGCGATCATCGGTGGGACGGTTGGGATTGTTCGTGCATGTAACGGCCGGGTTTGGCGATGTGGGATTTTGCGGGTTCTGGACGCTGGAGATGTTCGCCGTGCAATCCGTGCGGATTTACCCTGGCGTGCCAATTTGTCAGATCTTCTACCACGAGATTCGTGGCGAGATTACAGAATACTGTAGCGACAAGTATCAGAACAATACTGATATCCAACCGAGCCTGCTGTTTACGGAGCTGAATCCGGAGGGTGTTGAGGAAGACGATCCGCAGATGGAATTTCCGTTTGGGATGGAGCGGCCGCGTTAGTTCGACCCTTTTCTCTAATCCGCAAACTTTACGTAGACGTTTATTTCGGCACGTTCCGAGCGGGCGTTACGAGCGTCACTATCGCTGTTGTCGTTACGACAGGAGAAACACGCTAAAGTCTACCCCCTGTTTTAAACGAAGTAATACTCGGACAGTCTTCTCTTTACAAAGCCTCTTCCAAGGGGCCGAGTATTGGTTTGACCGTTTGCAGGGGGGAGCCTGCTTTGTTGAGGTGCAAGCCTCGCTCGTATTGTTTTACTAATTAGGCCGTCTAATTGGCATAACAGTCCGAGTCCGAGCAAATTCCCCTCTGGAGTTTGTGGTTCGCCGCGCATTATTCCGGCAACGCATAGGATTCGTAATGGGACGACTGGGAGACACCTTCCCTATTTTACGGATTTTCCCTGGTTTCCGGATGCCCTGGTTGCCGATGTCATTAGTGCGGCGCGGGTCAGAAGGAACTGAGCTACCGCCGACTTGAAGCGAATTATGTCAGACCCCGACCCAGATGTGGGTGGAAGGCCGGCTGGCTGCAGAACAGCCAGATGAAGGAACGACCAACGGCCAATATTTCCGCCTGCAAGGGGAATGAGTTCAAAACAAGCGAGCGAAAACAAAAGAAATTGGAGAGCCTGCAATGAAGGTCTTCACAACTGGTCAGGTCGCAAAGATCTGTAAGGTGGCCCCGCGCACCGTAAGTAAATGGTTCGATTCGGGCCGGTTGAAGGGCTATCGCATTCCGGGGTCGCAAGACCGCCGAATTCCGCGAGAGTACCTGATTAAGTTCCTAAAGGAACACGGGATGCCGTTGGGCGACCTGGAAGATGAGGCAATGGCCAAGGTGTTGATTGTCGCCCAGGATCAGGTCCTGGTCGAGAATCTCAGGCGGGAACTGCCGCCCGAAAGATCGTTCAAAGTGGCTGTTGCCGCGAGCGGTTTTGACGCCGGTATCCAAGCCGAGAGCTTCCATCCCGACTGTATTATTGTTGACTTTTCGATCGGTCGCACCGAAGCGTTGCAGATTTGTCAGAATCTGCGTCGTAACGCTGAGTTCGCCGAAGTCATCTTGATCGCCTTGCTGCCCGACGACGGCAGTTCGACCAGTTTCGATCGGTCGAGTATCAACGAAACGTTCAAGAAGCCGTTCGACGCCGCTTTGTTGGCCGAGCGATTCCGAACGTTGATAAGTACGAAAAAAGAACTCGTATAATTTCCGCGAATGTGGAAAAGATATTAAAAGTATCCGATTCCATTTGAACATGGGAAAAGATACTAAAAGGCGTCCGATTCGCCGATTCAATCAAACCGTCGTGGCTAGACCCCCACGACGGATAGAGTTTCCGCATCGGGTGCCTCATTCGAGTTGACGGTAATAAGGCCGGCCGTTGGGCTGGCTAAGGGGCTTGGGCAAAAAATCGCCTTTTGGGCGATTTCTGCTTTTCTTGGCCGTCGACTGTCTCTGCTGAGTCTCGAAATTATCCCTTTGAGGCTACCCATCGACCGCAGTGGCACTGGGCGGTAAAATAGGTGTTCAATTAGGCATGTGAATACACAGTTACCGCCTTGCGGCGGGGTGTAAAGCAGTGCTGTGGTTGTGAAATTGTGTCAATATCGGGAAAATATGCACAATACATGGCGAATTCACCGTTCAGGGAAACACTCTGGATTGCAGAATATAGAAGTGCTGTTCTTTATTGGAACAGGTATAAGTGAGACCGGGAAGCAGAAAATATGAGTCAAGTGATCCATGGAAAAGGTGAAACGGCCCAAACGCTCGCAGAGCTATATTCGCCGATCCGGGAGGAGCTTGGGCAAGTCGAGGAGATTCTGCGTAAGGAGCTGACGAGCAACCATCCCTTCGTGGATCGATTGGTGAAGCACGGATTTCGTCTGGGCGGCAAGCGTTTGCGTCCGGCTTTGGTGTTGCTGGCCGGAAAGGCCTGTGGTGAGATCTGCAACGATCATCTGATGCTGGCGGCGGCCATGGAATTGATCCATACGGCCACGCTGATTCACGATGATGTGCTGGACGAGGCGTCCATGCGTCGACATCTGGACACGGTCAATGCGCGTTGGGATAACGAAGCCAGTATTCTACTGGGGGATTATCTACTAGCCCGAGCGATAGGGCTGGTGGGAGCAGTCGACACAACTTATGCCTGCGAGGTTATTGGCAACGCCAGCCGTGAGATGTGCGAGGGCGAGTTGCGGCAGATTGGCGCCCGGGGGGATTACAACCTCAAGGAAGAAGAGTACATGGAAATAATCGGCGACAAGACGGCCGCTCTTTGTGCCTGTTGTTGCCAAGTGGGTGCCCATTATGCCGGCGCAAGCGAGGAAGCCCAGCAGTCGCTGGCTCGCTACGGTCGTCATTTGGGTCTCGCGTTTCAGGTCGTCGACGATGTGCTCGATGTGTCTGGCGACGAGGCAACCATGGGCAAGTCGCTGGGAACCGATCTGGTTAAGAAAAAGGCCACATTGCCGTTGATTCGCTTGTTGGGAACGGCCAACGATGCGGATAGGGCCGAGTTGATGGGCATTCTGTCCAGTTCGGACAATCCCAATTCAGGCAAACACAGTTCGGGCAGTCACGGCCAGGAGGCACTCAATCCGTGGTTCGAGAAATATGACGCGATTGAGTACTCGCGTCAGAAGGCGGTTGAGCTTACGCATCTAGCGGCCGCAGAACTCGACACTCTTACGCAAGGGCCGATTGTCGACACGCTTCGGCGTTTGGCGGAGTTCGTTGTTTCTCGGCGCCAATAGACTAAATCCAGTAGAACAAAGCCTAGTCGGATTGCATGGCCGCTTGTATTCTTTGCAGTAACTCGGTAGTTGAGTAGCCGTCGGTCATGGGCGCCAACTCAACCCGTCCGCCGGCGGCTTCGACTGCCTCGCGACCGACGACTTCGTCGAGCTGGTATTGGGACGACTTGACCAGCACGTCGGGCAGGACACGTTCGATTAGTGTGCGCACGCTGGGGTCATCGAAGAGGACAACGTAGTCGACGCATTGCAAGGCTGCCAGCATGGCGGCGCGGCCTTGTTGGTTTACGATGGGGCGTTGCGGGCCCTTGAGCTTGCGGACGCTCGCGTCGCTGTTGAGGCCCACGACGAGGCAGTCGCCGTGCGAGCGGGCTTGTTGGAGAGATGCGACGTGGCCGGGGTGCAAAAGGTCGAAACAGCCGTTGGTCATGGCTATGATGTCGCCGGCGGCGCGGCAGGCAGCCAACTGGCCATCGAGCTTTTCGACGCAGAGTATCTTTTGCGTTGTTGTGAAGCGGCGCTTCAACTGCCCTGTTGAAACTTGCGACATATGCGGCTATCCTTCCATGCAACGTTTGGCCTTTGTCGAACTTTGATGATTTTATCAGCCGGCCGGAGTCGCGTCGAGGTGTATAGAAGCACTCTCTAGAGCTTGACTAATGATTAATGCCTGGGTAGATTGCATTTTAACAAGTGGGCCGTGCGGGGAGGTTTGCAGAGGATGACTATTCGCTGTCAATGTACGGGTTGTTCCGCTCGCTTTGACGCACCAGACGGCTGGGGCGGGAAAGCTGTGCGATGTCCCAAATGCAAAGCGGCAATCCGTCTGCCCGAAGTGAAAGGCGAGAACGCCGCTCAGGCTTCCCAGAAGACACGGGCTTCCCAAAAGACACGGGCCGCCCAAAAGGGTGGTGCGTCACAGGGGCCTTCCTGGTTCGCACGCGACACCGACGGTGGGCATCGTGGCCCCATGCCGAAGGTCGAACTGGATCGCCTGGTTGCGAGCGGGCAGCTCGACGGGCTTTGTCAGGTGCGGCGGGCGGACTGGGAAGACTGGCGCTGGATCGAAACGGTCTACGAGCAATTTACCGAGGCTGATGAGGGCGACATGCCTGGCGGGGGCAACGTGTCGGCAGCGAATGCAGATATATCGCAAACGGAGCTTGCCAAAGCGGTGGGGCCGCGTTTGGAAGAGTGTCCCGACTGTGGCAAGATCGTTTCGCGACGTGCGACGCAGTGTCCCAATTGCGGTTGCCCGATTGCTACGATTAGTGCCCCGCGGGTTGGCAGGGCAAGTCGCGATCATCAACCGAGAGACGGATTAGGAAGATTTCGGCCTAAGTCAGTTGAAACGGGCGAGTATCATGATGAACGTCGCGGTGGGATGGGCAAAGCCGTTTTTCTGGTCGGATTATTCTCGGCGTTGACATTGCTTTTAGCCGGCAGCGGGTATCTGGGATGGCAGTTGTGGCGGAGGGCCAATCGAGCGGTCGAGATTCCATTGCCTATCCTCCTGGAACCGGCGGCGGTCGCGCCGGCCGAGCCGGTTGTTGTGCCGAGCGAGCCGGCCACGCCCGCGGAGATAGCGGCTTGGATCGACGAGGTAGCCGCGGGGACCGCGCGGCGATTGGACGAAGGCTACCGGCAGATGCATTTGGCTCAGACCGGTATTCAGGCCATGCAGGAGCAGGCGGAGTTGATCGATTCGCTCGTCTCGGGCGAGTTTGCCAAGTCGGCCAAGCACGACAAACCTAAGCGTCCACCGCCGCCCCCATATCAGTCGCGCTACGAGCCGCTCTACAAAGAGTGTGCAGGATACTTGCGGGAGAATGTGGGGGCCAAAACGGTTAGCCGCGCGGAGGTGGTCGAGCAGGCCGAGCGCTGGGCTGAAGCAAAACGCTCGGTCTTGCAGAAGGCGTTGGAGACACAGGTGGGTGTGCCGCGGGGGAATTAGGAATGAAGAAGCTCGAATGAGGAATGAATGTCGAATGCTCAAGGCCCAAGGCCCAAAGCCCAATGATCAATGATCAATGATCAATGATCAATGTCTGACATCTGACACCTGACACCTCACACCTTTAAGCATCAGAAAAGAATAATGAAAGTTAAGGAATTGATAGCTGCGTTGCAGGAGTATGACTCGGAGTCGGAGGTGCAGCTTTGTTTGAACTGGCCTGAGCGGCTTGCCGAGACGCACCGACGGATTTGGGTGGGCGACTACGGTGAGGGGCCGCAGATCAATGCCACGGTGGATTTCCGCGGAGTGTCGATATACGTGGGATGTGTGCTTGAGCAGCGTGGTCCACAGCATGGCGACACCCCCGGACGGACGGTACGGCGTTCGACAGAGCCGCCGGCTGAAACAACAAAACCTTCGCGTCCGGCCATAATGTTGGGTAATTATGAATCCTCGGAGGTTGCCGCGCGGGTGAGAGACTTCTATGTGTTTCATCAAAAAATCGACGAGCCGTTGAACTTTCCCGGCTTCGACTACGAGCGTTGGATCCCGCCGAAAACTACTTCGGGCGAATATAACGAGCATATCGCGGCGATTCTACGGGAGAAGCTTTTAGGAGAGTGATTTGATGTAACGTTTGGCTTGGCTGCGGAGATTAAAAAGAGTTCGGCTGATTTGTGCGCGGGGGTTGTTGGCAAAGATGCGGACCGTGGAGAGCGGTTGGGCTTGGCCGCGCCAATGGGCCTTGTAGGGCTCGTCTCCGCGTAGAAAATCGTAGTAGCGATAATTTTGGTCAATGGCATTTCGCAAAGTGGCGATGGTTCCCAGCCAGCCGGGGCGATGGCGGGAGAATTCGGGGTCCATGCCCGACTGATACATGTAGAGGGTATGGTCGTCCTTAAAGTCCATTTCCGCTGCGACGGGCTGACCGTCGAGTTCGACCCATTGCAGTCGCAGTTTCCCTATATTGAAGAATTCTTGAGAGACTTCGCTGAGGAAGGCGTGGAATTCCATCGATGCAAAGCAACCCGTTTGCCCCAGGCTGTTCCAGCGTTTTTGATGCAAAGTTGTGAGCGTGTTGAGCCCCGCTTGAAGCATTTGCGGCGAATCGGCCGTGTGTATAACGGCCCGATTGGTGTCGAAATAATTTCGGACTAATTGACGCGCTCTTTCGCGGCGGGTTTTGGAGAGTCGCTGCAGGTATTCGTCCCAGGTTTGGGGAAGTTCTATGCGCCAACAGCTCTGCAATTGCTCCTGCTGGACGACATGATCGGCCTGCTGGAGTTGGTTTGTGAAATGTCGGATGATGGAGTCTGTGGTGGCTACGCCCGCGAGTTCTATGCTGGCGTAGCCTTCCGCATGATGCATTAGCCAGGATGTCAGAGCCGCGGCCACCGAACGTTCATAGCCCTTTTCATGCAAAACGGTTTGGTAGTCGGAGAAGACGCGGTCGCAACCGAGGAAGTGAATCACTCGACCGCGGCCGACCGAAAATCGCGCAAACCAGGGGGCGATGCCTATCAGTCGGCCGGTTTGGTCCGTTACCGTTAAAACGAATAACTCGTCTCGTTGGTTGCGGAAGTGTTTCCACCAAGTGATCAGCCATTCCCAACAGAGCAGCGGGTGGCCCTGGCACAACTGGTTCCACTGCGGCCGCAAAGCCTGCAAGCCTTGCATGTCGCGGACGCAGCGCACACGGAAGGATTGCGGAGAATCATCGAGAGTCCGCAGTAGGTCCGCTGTGGATGGCGTCGGTGAGATGAGTCCAACGGGTGGCAGTTCGAGAACGTTCGGTGTGTGAAATGTTTCTGCGGTTGTTGACACGTTTGAACTTTCTTGTAACGAATGTCGGCGACATAATGCTTTAGCGCATGGTATGCCCGTTGGACAAGATCTGTCGTGAAGATTACTTGAGCATATTGCGTACCAAAATGTTTTTATAGTTCGCGGTTCAAGGGGGGGGTAAGGGGTGGTATGCAGAGCAATTCCGCGTCAAAACGGCCCTTGAGGGAGGTTTTTTGGGGTGGCGCGGCTTTCTGGCAGCGGGTAATTGCGATCCTGGCTTGCAGAAGCAGAAGGGTGTGGACGAGCTGAATTGTTGATTATTTGCGACCGGCTTCTCGTATCTTGTTGCCGTTTGTAGACATTTTTCAAATCGCGGGTGGCGGATTGAGAGGCTATAGCGGTAACTAGCGTGCTGGTTCAGGGTTATGGCATGAATGGCACGGTAGTTGCGTCGAATATGCTTAGAGATATTAAAAGTATTTGAACTCTCGGAATATTCGCGAAGGGACAAGATATGATGTCAAACCATGAGCACCGTTCGTGTGGCGTTCTCGTTCTAGGTGACTTGCGACAGACTCTGACGGTGGTTCGTTCATTGAGCCGGGCCGGCTACTGGGTCGTTCTAGGCCGATGCGAAGCGGGCTATGCCGTGGGCAAGTCGCGTTGCGTGGCCGACGTTTGGGAATATGACGTGGATACCGAAAAATCGCCACAAAGATTCGCCCGAGCGCTTGCGGAGTATCTCGATTCCCATCCCGAAATCGGATGCGTGTTTCCGGTTGGCGAGAAGGATATCAGTCTGCTGACGAGCTGCGGTGATTTGTTGCCACGCTCGGTCGCATACGCGATGCCTGGCGAAACGGTCGTGAAAACCTGTCTGAACAAGATTGCCACTTTAAGATTGCTGGGCGAGTTGGGCGTTCCACTGGCGGAATACCGAGTTGCCGAGGGCCGAGACGAACTGAATTCCGCGATCGAGGGCGTCGGCTATCCTTGCATTGTGAAAGCGGAGACGGAGCAGACCAAGATTTTTGGACTCAAAGCCCTGGTGCTGCACTCGTGCGAAGAGTTAAATGCTCTGATCGAGCAATGGCCCAAAGGTTCGGCGCGTTGGATCGTGCAAAAGTACTTCGTGGGCGATCGACGCAACGTCTACTTTTTTGCTAAAAAAGGCCGCTTGCTCTCCAGCGTGGAGGTCCATATCGGACGCACCGACCGTGTGGATGGAACAGGCTACGCAGTCGAAGGCGTTTCGGTTGCGCCCACGGCGAGCCTGAACGAATCCACCAAGCGATTGATCGAGCGGCTCGACTATACGGGCGTGGGCTGTACACAATTCCTGGTTGACGAGACGGGTGAGAAGACGACATTTCTGGAAATCAATGCCCGGCTGGGGGCGAATTTTGCCATCGCTTATCGTTGCGGGCTGGATCTGCCACGCTGGTGGGTTGAATCGGCACTGGTTGAATCGGCACTGGGTGTGGAATCGCCGATCAGTCCGGCCGAGGGCGCGGTGGGGAAACGCTACTGCTGGCTCTATGGCGACGTGCAGGGGTTCAAACACGCGCTGTTTGGGCTCGATGCGCCCGTGCGTGAACTTCTGGCCTGGCCTTTGCGGATTGTGCGAAGTTGGCTGCTGGCGGATACGCACGTGACTTGGGATTGGCAAGATCCCATGCCCAGCCTGAGTAAAATGGCTGAGATGTTCAGCGGTCCGCTGAGGCGGGTGTCGAGCGTTTTCGCGAAGATTCCTCGCAGATGGTCGTGCACGCGGCCGGATCCGACTTTGGGTTGAGTGTGCTGCTAACAGCCCGTTGAAAAACACTCTCGGGGGTGCGACGAAAACAATACGAGTCAATAACTATATGTCAGACTCCATCAAGATCGACCAGGCGGCGCTCGATAATCGAACGGCCGCCGGCGCTGGTAAACTTCGCAGCGACACATTCGCCAAGGGCGTGATGTTGTTATTGCTGACGATGGGCGTGCAGCGTCTGGTTGGTCTGGGGCGATCCGTGCTGGTTTGTCAATGGTTGCCGGCATCGGAAGTCGGCATCTGGGAAATGTCATTTTGTTTCTTGCTAGTGGCCGCGCCGCTGGCAGTTTTGGGGTTGCCCGGCTCCTTCGGACGATATGTTGGATATTTCCAACGCCGCAATCAACTGGGCTCATTTCTCCGCTGGGCCACCATTCTGACGGTCGTCTTGGCGGTTGTGGGCACAGCGGGCGTGTTTTTCGGACGTTCGTTTCTTTCCGAACTGATTTTTAATTCCGCCGACCTTTCATGGTTGTTGGTTGTCTTGGCGCCGAGTCTGCTAGCCACGATCGCCTTTCACTATGCACTCTCGCTGCTGACGGCGTTGCGTCTGCACCGCTATTACACGGTTGTACAATTCGTGCAAGTGGGGCTTTTCGCCGTGTTGTGTGTCGTCTTTTTGCCTTTGTGCGGCTATACGGCCGTGGGTGTGATCGGTGCGTATGGCGTGTCCTGTCTGCTGGCTTTTGTGGGATCGGCATTCTGGTTCTGGCCGTCGGTTCGCGAATTGCCACGGGAGGAAATTCGGCCCGAGCAAAAACTCTTCTGGTCGACGGTGGTTTCGTTCGCGCTTTGGATTTGGTTGGGCACGACCGTTGCCAACATGTTTTCGGTGGTCGACCGCTTTATGATCGTCCACTACAGCGGCCTCTCCGGGGATGCGGTATATGACTTAGTCGGGCAATATCACTGTGCGCGCATCATTCCCCGCATTTTCAGGCAAGTGGCTTATGCTCTGGGTGCAATGATGCTGCCGCATTTGACCCATGCCTGGGAAGAAGGTTTTCGCGACAAGGTTTCCACGCAACTGGGAGTGACGCTCAAGTCGTTTACTTTTTGGGCTACCGTGGCCGGCGCGACCGCCATTCTTGCCGCGCCTTTGTTCTTCGATACGCTTCTGGACGGCAAATACCCTCAAGCCCGCGGGCTGCTGCCGGTTGTGTTGGTATCCTGCATCTGGTTCGGAATGGCCGTGCTGTCGCAGGCTCGTTTGTTTTGTGCTGAAAAGGCATCGCTGGCGACCATTTCGTTCGGCATCGGACTGTTGACTAACGTGGCCTTGAATTGGCTGCTGTTGCCGGTGTGGGGGCTGGAGGGTGCGGTGTGGGCGACGGCTCTGGCGAATCTGGTCACACTGATTTCGGTGCAGGTGCTTTTTGCGATTCTGGGCATGCGTCAGCTTGGTGGCATGATGCTTTGGGCCGCGGTGCCCGGGCTGCTCTTACTCGTTCTAACGTCT
>CAZISU010000004.1:0-20695 GCA_964541935.1 uncultured Planctomycetaceae bacterium
GACTTGATGTCGTCTACGGTGTCTACGTCTACACAAATCGCCCAAACCCGGGGGAAACCACAATTGTGTAGACGTGACAATAGTAAGCGTACCGGGAAAGCGTATCCGACCGCCAAAGCGGCGGTTGCCGACCTGGAGCAACGCCACGGGCCACGGTCTGATATGTGGACCTACTGCGGCGACGACGGTAAACCATGCGGGCTTATTGTTCGGTGGGAATTGCCCGACGGCAAAAAGGACATCCGGCCCGTTTCTCGAAACGGCAAAGGCTGGTTGTCGGCGCGATGCCAGAACCCCGGCCCTTGTATTGCCGAAACGAGTTGGGAACGATTCGACAGGTTTGCATTTGCGAAGGTGAAAAGGCGGTCGACGCGGCCCGGTCGATTGGCCTGGTTGCCGTCACGTCACCCGGCGGCAGCAAGGCGGCGGCAAAAGCCGACTGGGGCCCATTGGCTGGCCGAGAATGTGTCGTCTTGCCCGACAACGATAAACCGGGCGAAGGTTACAAAAACGACGTGGCGGCGATTCTGCGAAAACTGCAACCACCTGCAACGGTCAAGGCGGTCGAGCTTCCTGGCCTGCCCGAGGGCGGTGATATTTTCGACTGGCTGGAAAACCACGACGCGGTCGAGCCCGACGAACTGCGGCGGCAAGTCGAGGCCCTGGCCGACGCGGCTGAGGTCTGGAATCCGAAGCCGTCGAAAAAAACGCCCAAGCTGAAACGTTTCAAGCCGTTTCCCGTCGAGGTTCTGCCCGAGCCGATGCGATGCTTTGTGCGGGCTGGAGCGAAGGCCTTGGGGTGCGACGTGACGTTTATTATTTTGCCGTTACTGGCGGCCCTGGCGTCGAGTATCGGGGCCACCCGCCGAATCCGGCTAAAGTTCACCTGGACCGAGCCGGCGGTTGTCTGGGCGGCGGTGGTTTCCGAATCGGGAACATTGAAAAGCCCGTCGCAAAGCTTGGCCCTATCTATTGTCAACCGTTTGCAAGGTTTCAAATTGCAAGAGCTTCCCGAACTGGTCAAGCAATACCATCTCGACAAGGCCTTTTGGGAAGTTGACATGCAGAACTGGAAAACCAAGGGCCGGAACAAAGGCGAACCGATGCCCGAGAAGCCCGAGGAACCGACGGTTGAAAGATACGTTGTTTCCGATATTACAATCGAAGCTTTGGTTGACCGCTTGAACGATTCGCCTAGGGGGCTGCTGTGCGGGGTCGATGAACTTGCGCAGTGGTTTGGGTCACTCGATGCCTACAGGGGCGGCAGGGGCGGCGACGCGGCCAAGTGGCTTTCCATCCATCGGGCCGAGGCGTTAATTGTCGACCGTAAAACCGGCCCGACCAAAACGGTATACGTCCCCTTTGCGGCGGTAGGCTTATGCGGCGGGATTCAACCCGAGACGCTGAAAAGGGTTTTGGGTAGCGAACACGTCGAAAATGGGCTGTTAGCCCGGCTGTTGGTTGCGCGACCGCCACGACAAGCGAAGAGGTGGACCGAAGCGACAATCCACCCCGACGTCATGAAGAGCATGGAACGGCTTTTCGGTCGGCTGCTGGCCCTGCAATTCGGCACGAACCAGGACGACCAACCGGCCCCCGTCGACATCCCCTTGAGCGTCGACGGCAAGGCGGCATGGGTTCCGTTTTACAACCGACACGCCGACAAGCAAAACGAGCAAACCGGCGCACTGGCGGCGGCATTCAGCAAGCTTGAAGGATATGCCGCGAGGTTGGCCTTGGTGGTTCACGTGGTACGCTGTGCGGCTGACGACCCGTCATTGGACCCTGAAGCCGTTGACGCATCGAGCGTCGAAGCTGGGGTCGCTATGGCCCAATGGTTTTGCGATGAGGCCGAGCGGGTCTATTCGATGTTCCATGAAACCGATGAGAACGCGGCGGCCCGGCTGTTGTTCGAGTGGATTGAAACCCGGGGCGGTTCGGTGACGGTTCGAGAAACCCAACAGGGGAACCGGCGATTCAAAACGTCGACCGATGCCGAAGTGGCCCTGGGTGAACTGGCCGAAGCTGGACTGGGGAAATGGAAAACGATTCCACCGACTGACAAGGGTGGTCGAGCGGTTGCCCGGTTCACATTATCAGGGCCGCAAGCCGTCTACACGTCTACAGTCTACACAACCCCATTGAAACCCGAAGAAAACAGGGGTTCCGTAGGCGTAGACAGTGTAGACACCTCCAAAACCGACCCCGACGACTGGGGGGAAGTGTAATGGTCGAGCAATTGTTAGATGACTTGGCCCGGCGGGGTGTCGTACTGGTTTCCGGCGGCGACCGGCTGAGGTTTTACCCCCGGGCTGCGATGACGCCCGAACTAGTCGACAGGCTGAAAGCCCATAAGGCCGAGGTGTTGGCTTTCATGGCCGACCCTTGGCCCGAGGCCGTCGAACCCGACCTTGAGCCTTGCGAAGCCTGCGGAGGCTTGGAGCTTTGGGAAACCTTGACGAGTCGGTGGCGGTGTTGCCGATGCGACCCGCCCGAGGTGGCCCGGCGGTGGCTGGAAAAGGCCGAACGGATTCGGCGGCGGGGCGTCCAAAAAAGGTAGTTGTAATTATTACAGTTATTTGGTATAATGCCCACCATGAGAAAGAACCGACAGAAAAAACTGAGCGAACAAATCCGCAAGGCCGTAGCTGATAGCGGCATTACGCGATACCGAATATCCAAAGACACGGGGGTTGATGACGGTGCCCTATCGCGATTCCACCACGGCAAAGCGGGGCTTTCAATGGATGCCCTGGACCGCATTGGGGCGTATTTAGGGCTGGACATAGTTGTGAGAAAGAAAGAGCGATAAATATGGCTTCAATATGCAAAGACCCCGGCGGCAAAAAGCGAATCCTTTTTGTGGACGGTAACGGCAAGCGGTGGCCGATTCGCTTGGGTAAAATGCCCTTGGCTGATGCCCGAACGATTAAATCTCACATCGAAAGCTTGTTGGCTTCCAAGGTGAGTGGTCGAGCCCTAGACAATGAAACGGCGGCTTGGATGCGGGATATCCCCGACGGGCTGGCCGACAAGCTGGCGGCGACGGGGCTGACAGCCAAGCGGGAGAACACAAACATTGACGACCTGATAAAAAACTTCCTATCGGTCAACACTCATTTTAAGCCGTCAACCCAAAGCAACTGGGCCCAAGCGACAGGCGACCTTAAAAAGCACTTTGGCGGGGACTGCCGGATACTCTCTATCGGCAGGGCCGAAGCCGAGGGGTATCGGCAATGGCTACTGACTACCAGGAAACTATCGTCGGCTACGATTGCCAAGCGGCTTCAGCGAACGCGGCAGATATTTACACACGCCGTAAGGCACGGGCAATTGGACAAAAGCCCGTTTGACGGGATAAGACACGCGAGCGGCGACCCGAGCAAGCGACAGCACTATATTTCCGTCGAGGAAACCGAGAGGCTTATCGACGCGGCCCCCAACTGGGTTTGGCGAACAATCATAGCCCTGGCCCGATACGGTGGCCTGCGATGCCCCAGCGAGGTTCTAAGCCTGCAATTATCCGGCCTGGATTGGCAACGGGGGGCCATGACCGTTATGTCTCCCAAGACCGAACACCACGAAAAGGGTTCCCGTATCGTTCCCATGTTCGAGCAACTGCGGCCCTACCTTGACGAAGCATGGGAAATGGCCGAGGAAGGGCAAACCCATGTGATACCCGAAACCTTATACCTACCGTCGGCACAAGGAAAGCATGGCTGGATAAACTGCAACCTGCGTACAACATTCCAGAAAATCGTCGACCGGGCTGGGCTAGAGGCATGGCCCCGACTGTTTCAGAATCTACGGGCAAGCTGTGAATCGGACCTAGCCCGGGAGTACCCCATTGCTACGGTCTGCAAGTGGATCGGCAACACGGTAGCCATTGCGGCAAAGCATTACATCCAAGTGGATGACCGGGACTTTGAAAGGGCGATTCAGGGCACGAAAAGGGTGGCGCAAAATCAGGCGCAGTCCACACACGAAAAAGCTGGAAAGGGCCCGCAAGCCCTAGTAACACCCCAAGAGGCGGGGGAAGGGCATAACTACATTAAACCTGCTGCAAGCAAGGGCTTACGTTCTCTTGCTGGCCGTTACTCTAAGTCGTTTCAGGATAAGAACTTAGGAAGGTGCCCCCGCAAGGATTCGAACCTTGGACCGACGGATTAAGAGTCCGTTGCTCTACCAGCTGAGCTACAAGGGCATGGCCACGAAAAAGGCATTTTATAACACCAATTTCACGAAACAATTATGGTAACTGCATCGGCGAAAGACACAAGGGGGCAGTAGGGGTTCTTTGTGAATTTGTTTTTGACAACCGTTCACGGCACTCTGCCGGGCTAATACCAATAACCCCATTGCTACGGGCTGTCATCCATTCCCAGTTGACGCATTTTCCGGTAAAGATTCGAGCGGTGTAGGCCCAGTTTCGAAGCGGCTTGGCTTACGTTGCCCGAGGCTTGCCCGATGGCGGCTTCGATGTACTCGATTTGGAAATCGGCCGTGGCTTCGCCCAGGGTCTGGTCGGATGTGGCCAGGCCTGTCAGACCGGGCGTTTGGTCCTGGGGGTGAGGCGAGAGCGTGAAGGCCAGGTCTTCAGCCTCGATATGATCGCCGACGCAGAGGAATGCCAGACGTTCCATAAGGTTACGCAGCTCGCGCACGTTGCCCGGCCAAGGGTGTCCCAACAGGCGACGTCGCGCCGCGGGCGAGAACTTGGGCGGTTTGCGGCGAGCCTTTACACAGAATCCACCCAGGAAATATTCGGCCAGTAAAACAATATCGTCGCCACGATCTCGCAACGACGGAAGCTCGATTGTGACCACGTTGAGGCGGAAGTAGAGATCCTCGCGGAAACGTTTTTCTCGCACCATTTCGGCCAGATTTTGGTTCGTGGCCGCCACCACCCGCGCGTCGGTATAAATGGGCGTCGATCCACCCACACGCACCAACATCTTTTCCTCTAGCACCCGTAGCAGCTTGGCCTGGCTGCCTAAACTGAGGTCGCCGATCTCGTCCAAAAACAGCGTGCCCTGGTCGGCCAGCTCGAATTTGCCCTGACGGGCCTCTTGGGCGTCGGTAAAAGCGCCTTTTTCGTGGCCAAACAACTCGCTTTCGGCCAGCGAGTCGGGGATCGCGGCGCAATTTAGAGCAATGAATGGCTTTTCATTGCGGGCGCTCAGATAGTGAATCGACTGGGCCACAACTTCCTTGCCACTGCCGTTTTCGCCCAGCACGAGCACGGCTAGGTCCGTGCCGGCCACGCGGCTGATAATCGACCGCATGGCCTCGATCTGCGGGCTTTGCCCCACCAGCTTAATGCCCGCGGCAGCCTGTTCGGCTATCTGGCGGTTGTCGGAAATCAGTTGTTGCCGGTCCTGGGCGGCTTCCAGGGTGATCGCGGCCTGCGCGGCCAGTTCCGAGAGCGCCTCTTCGTCGTCGTCGTTGAAGCTGCCCGATATCTTGTTAATCAGTTCGAACGCACCGAACAACTCGCCTGAACTGTCGCGCAAGGGTACGCAGAGCAGCGTTTTAGTTTGATAGCCGAGTTGGCTGTCAACCTTCTTATCGATTGCCGCGGAATCCAACGCGACGTTGGCACGCTTGGGTTGCCCGTTGCGCATCACTTGCCCGACAACGCCGACATTGTCGGGAATGCGTAGCTCATTGCCCTCGACGCCCAGCGCCGGGCGGCCCACCAGCGTATGGTTAGGCCGATCCCAGAGAAAGATACTGGCGCGATCGGCACCCAGCAGCCGCGTGGCGGCTTCGGCCATTTCCACCAGCAACGGTTCCATCTCGCGATTTTGGTTCCATTTTTGCGCGATCTTGACGATGGCTTCCAATCGCTGCAAGCGCTGTTGGTTTTTGTGCGTTTGCTGATAACGCTGCCGCAGGACGTCGATTTGGTCGTCCAACAGCGGGGCAATGTTCTTTAGTATGGCCAGCGGCAGAGGTTTGTTGCCACAGCCATGCAACACCATCGCACGAACAGTGGTGCCCTGCTGCCCGAGCGGCGTGACAACCCAGTCGCCCCCGGCGACGGTATCTTCAAGATCGAGCGATTCGGACAGCAGATCGACGGGCAATGATCTTGGCCGTCCGCTATCACCCACAATCGACCATCGTCCGGTTTCGGCAGCCACCAGAGCCAGGTAATCGCCGCCGCTTGCGGCCAGCACGGCGGGCAAAGCCAGTGCAAACAGCGTTTCAACGTCAGATGCGTGGCTCGCTTGCCAAAGAATCTCGGTAGCAAGCGGCCCCAACGCGGGATGCTCATCCAGCGCATCAAAAATCACCCGGTCATTAAGAGGAGTTGACATCATTCGGTTTCTTACTTATTAGGAGTAGGGTGCGTCCGCGACGCACCACGGCCACCCGTTGGTTTGTGTAATTCTCACCCAATGGCATGACGGCGAGCATGCATCTGGTGCGTCGCGGACGCACCCTACTCACTAACCCGAAGCGCAAGCGAGGGGGGTGGATCTGATCGCCGCTTCATACCTCGCTCACGCTTCGGGTTAGTGAAATTCCCACCCTACGAAAAAAGGTTATTTTAACCCTGTAAAAGCTTTACGCTAATCGGAGACAAGCTTCAAGCCCATTGTAAGGCAATGACATCATAACGACAACGGCAGGGCAGTCAAGTGGACCCGCTACATTGGAGGGTGTGTCGCGTATTGCACCTGGAACGCCTTGAGGTTTGCCTATTTTCACGGGTTGAGCCAAGCAGGGCTTGACCCCCTGGACCACGACTGGTACGTTTCGGGCTTTTGAAAATGGGACGTTCTGCGGAGTTATACGTCGTGTCATATGACAGCATAGTTTGCGTGAAGCAGGTTCCGGATACGGCCAACGTTACGGCGGAGGCCATGAAGGAAGACGGAACGGTCAATAGGGCCGCGCTTCCGGCAATTTTTAATCCCGAGGATCTTCATGCCCTGGAGACTGCCCTGGAAGTGCGCGATGCGCATGGCGGAACCGTTACGGTTTTGACCATGGGGCCGCCCAAGGCCGCGGAAGTTTTGCGGGAATGCCTCTATCGGGGGGCTGATAAGGCCGTTTTGCTGACCGACCGCCGCGCCGCGGCGAGCGATACGCTGGCCACCAGCTATATCCTCAGCCAGGCCATTCGCACAATAGGCAAATACGATTTTGTCTTCTGCGGACGCCAGGCAATCGACGGCGACACGGCCCAAGTGGGTCCGCAATGTGCCGAGAAACTGGATATCCCCCAGATTACTTATCTGGAAAAGGTTGTCAAATTGAGCGGCGACGTGGCCAAGATCCGGCGCAACATTGGCCAGGGCTACGAGGTGGTCGAGGCCAAGCTGCCGGTTTTATTCACGGTGGTCGACACGGCCAACACCCCGCGTCCGCAGGCCGCGTGCCGCGTGATGCGTTGCAAGCACGCTCGCGTTGCGGGCGAGATCCAAGGCGAAGTGCGAACGGCCATGCCTGACGCCTCGGACGAAGATCGCCAGGCGGAAGTCGAGCGTCGCGTCAAGGCGACCGACGAGCGTGGCTTGATGATTGAACAATGGGATCTAGACCATATCGGCGCCGATTTGCAACGTTGCGGACTGGCCGGCTCTCCCACAAAGGTACAAAAGGTTCTGTCGGTGGTCTTGACGACCGATGGTTTCCAAGAAGTTGCGGCAACCGAAGAGGGCGTTCGCCAGCTTATCAAAGAGCTGGTGGTCGACCGCACATTAGGTTAAGGGCAAGGACTGAAGAACACGATGATTGATGTGAATCGCCAAGGCGAAGTTTGGGTTTTTGCCGAGCAAGAAGACGGCTCCCTGCACGATGTGGCACTGGAACTTACCGGCAAAGCCCGTTGGCTGGCCGATCGGTTGGGCGTTGCGGTCGGCGCAGTTTTGCCCGGCGGCGGCGTTGCCGACGACGGCATGAAAAAACTGGCGGCCGAACTGATCGCCCACGGAGCCGACAAGGTCTACGTGGTCGACGACGATCGACTGGGCCACTATCAGACGAACTCCTATGCGCGGGTGTTGACGACGCTGATCGAAAAACATTGCCCGCAGATCGTGCTTTTTGGCGCTACGCCCATGGGCCGCGATTTGGCCCCCCGCGTGGCCTCCAAGGCCATGGCCGGCTTGACGGCGGATTGCACTGATCTGAATATCAGCGACGTGACCGATCCCAAGACGAAGCAGGTACACGAGAAGCTCCTGTTGCAGATTCGCCCGGCCTTTGGCGGCAATATCATTGCCACCATCGTCAACTACGACCAATGGCCACAGATGGCCACGGTTCGCGAGGGCGTGATGCAGCTTGGCGATCCCGATGCGTCGCGCAAGGGCGAGGTGATTGAAGAAACGGTCGAGTTGGATGAGTCCTGTTTGGCTATCAAGCTCATCGAGCGCCACGTTGAAGAGCAAAAGGTGAACCTCAAAGCCGCCCGCATCGTCGTGGCCGGCGGTGGTGGAGTGGGTAGTAAAGACAACTTCAGCATGCTCTACGATCTGGCCGGCTCTCTTGGCGGCGTGGTCGCGGCCAGTCGCGCGGCCGTCGACGGCGGCTATATCGACAAGGCGCACCAGATCGGCCAAACCGGAACCACGGTACGACCGGCGCTTTATATCGCCGTGGGGATCAGCGGCGCCGTACAGCACCGCGCCGGCATGGAAGAATCGGCCAAGATCATCGCGATCAACACAGACCCCGCCGCCCCCATCCACTCGGTGGCACACTACTCCATCGTGGGCGACTTCAGCAAAGTCGTGCCCATGATGATCAAGGCGATCAAAGAAAAAGAAATAGCTTAAGCGAACAGAGGATAGATGTTAGCGGCGACGCTTGCCGTCGCGCGATTTGCGGCACAGTCGACATGCGACCGTGAGACGGCACGCAAACTCACGCGGGGACAAGCCCCGCCGCTAACTTTGGATTTAGACATATTAACTAATTTGTTTGGCAATCTTGGAGGTTCCGGTGGCGAACTTCTTCTCGGATAACAGTGATATTAAGTTCCTCTTCGATCATATGGATCTGGAGGAACTGGCCGGTATACAAGAACTCAACGCCGAAAACGGCGACGCCGATTACGTGCCCGCCGACGCGGTCGACTCGGTGGACAACTATCGCAGGGTGCTAGAGATTGTCGGCCAAATCGCCGGCGATACCATCGCGCCCAACGCCGAAGAAGTCGACGCCGACGGCAACACGCTCAACGATGACGGCACCGTCACGTACCATCCGCTGGTTCAGCAAAACATGGACCGCATGAGCCAGGCCGACATGATGGGCTTCACCCTGCCGCGCAAGTACGGCGGCCTCAACTGCCCCTGCCTGATCTACACCATGGCCACCGAAATCATCGCCCGTGCCGACGGCTCGTTCATGAATATGTTCGGCCTGCAGGGCATCGCCGAGACCATCAACGCCTTCGCCAGCCAGGAAATTAAAGACGAGATTTTGCCCCGTTTCGCCATCGGCGAGGTCACCGGCGCCATGGTCTTGACCGAACCCGACGCCGGTAGCGATTTGCAAGCCGTGCGTCTCGTTGCCACTCCCGACGGCAACGGCGAGTGGATACTCAACGGCGTTAAACGCTTCATTACCAACGGCTGCGGCGAGATCCTCTTGACCCTGGCCCGTAGCGAACCGGAAATCGCCGACGGCCGCGGCCTCAGCCTCTTCATCTCCGAACGCTCCGAAAAAGTCATAGTCCGCCACCTGGAAGACAAACTTGGAATCCACGGCTCGCCCACCTGCGAATTGGTCTACACCGATATGCCCGCGCGACTGGTGGGCGAACGCCAGCGCGGCCTGATTACATACGTCCTGGCGCTGATGAACGGTGCCCGCGTGGGAATCGCCGCCCAATCGATGGGCATCGCCGAAGCCGCCTATCGCCTGGCCCGCACATACGCCCACACCCGCGAACAGTTCGGCGTACCCATCGAACGCATGCCGGCCGTGGCCGAGATGGTCGCCGACATGCAGGTCTACATCGAGGCCTCTCGCGCCTTGCTCTACGAGACCAGCGGCTTTTGCGACCAAGAAAACAACAATCTGCGGATCCTCGAATGGAGCGCGGATCTCGACAAAGACGAAAAAAAGGCCCGCAAGCAAAAGAGCCGCCAGTTCAAGCGTCTCAACAGCATGCTTACGCCCATGAGCAAGTACTATTGCTCGGAAATGTGCATCTCCGTCACCAACGACGCCGTTCAGGTGCTCGGTGGCTCGGGCTTCATCAAGGACTATCCGGCCGAACGCTATCTCCGCGACGCACGCATCACCACCATCTACGAAGGCACCAGTCAGCTACAGGTCGTGGCTGCCATCCGCGGCGTGACCTCGGGCACCTTCGAGCAGTTCATCAAGAGCTACGAAGAAAAAACGTTCGACGATCCCATGCTCGCCGAATTGAAGCAAAAGCTGGTCGACGCCAAGACGAAAATCATCGAGGTCGTGGCCTTCGTCAAGAGCCAGTCGGGTTCGTATGTGGATCTTTCGGCCCGTCGCCTGGTCGACTCGGCCATCACCGTAATCTGTGGCCACCTGCTCTTGGGCCACGCTGTGGACAACGACCGTAAAAAACGCGTTGCCCGCCGCTACATCGAAAAAGGCCTGGGCTCCTTGGAACGCGATTGCAAAGAAGTCCTCGGCGGCGACATGTCGGCCATCGAAGAGTACGAACTCCTGGCCGGGCCGGTTCCGGTTGTTGAATAAAAACGGCTCTCGAAGCAATACTAACCCGAAGCGCAAGCGAGAGGGAGAGTTGGTTGTTCTTACTTTAGAATAGAAGCCGATTAAATCCAGATACGCTTTTTACGAGGGTGCATTTATGGAAATGTTGTTAATTTTTATTTTCGCTTCGATTTTAGGTGGGGCTTCTTGTATTGGGTTTTGTCTTGACAAGCTCAGAAAGTCCTTGGCGAGTGACAGTTCCAAAGTCCAATCCCTGTTGGCAGAAATTCGCGATAAGCTTAGCGATAACGATCGTGCATAAGTACACCGGATGGCACTGGCTGTTTAATGCGCTATGATAGCTGTTAGCCGCCGAGCTTGCTCGCGTTGGGAATGCACTCCATAAACGGCCGCAAGCGGCTCGGCTAACAAGACGAAAGGGAACTCGTATGGATTCCTCCACAATTCTCTACCTGTCTCAAAAAGACGTCGCCCAGATCGACCTTCCCATGAGTCGCATCGTCGAAGCTCTCGAGACCATGTTCGTCGAGAAGGGCGAAGGCCGTGTGGAAATGCCGCCCAAGCCGGGAATTCACACCCGCCCCGACGCCTTCATTCACGCCATGCCCGCCTATATCCCCAGCATGGAAGCTGCCGGCATGAAGTGGATTTCCGGCTATCCCGCCAACCAGTCCAAAGGGCTGCCCTATATCACGGGCCTGATGATCCTCAACGATCCGGACACCGGCATCCCCAAGGCAATCATGGACGCCTCTTGGATTACGGCCAAGCGTACCGGCGCGGCTTCGGCCGTGGCAGCCAAATACCTGGCCAGACCCGACTCTCAGACGCTGGGGCTCCTGGCCTGTGGCGTGCAAGGACGCAGCAACCTTGAGGCCATGGCCTGTGTGTTCGGTCTCACGCACGTTAAAGCCTACGACCTATATCCCGAGGTAGCCCAACGCTTCGCCGCCGAGATGGGCCCCAAGTTGCAAGTGGATATCGAGGTCGTCAGCGATCCCCGCGATGCCGTTTGCGGCCTGGATCTCGTGGTAACCAGCGGCCCGATCGTGAAGGATCCAACTCCTGTGATCGAAGCTGGATGGATGGCCGAAGGCTCTTTCGCCAGCCCCGTCGATTTCGATTGCTTGTGGACCAAAGAGTCGATCGCCCAAATGGACAAGATCTCCACCGACGACTTCGCGCAAATGGACTACTATCGCAAAGCCGGGTACTTCCCGGTTACACCACAACCGTATGCCGATCTCGGGCAAATCATTTGCGGCAAAAAACCCGGACGAGAATCGGACAGCGAACGCACAATGGCAATGAACCTGGGCCTGGCCCTAGACGACATGGCCACGGGCGTTGTAATTCTAGCCGAAGCTCGCCAAAAAGGCCTCGGAATAGAGTTGCCCCTCTAGCAATTTGTCGCAATTGAAAATCCTAGTTAGCGGCGGGGCTTGTCCCCGCGCGCTGACGGACCGCTAACAAATCCCCACACCCATCGCACTCACCGCGAAGCGTCTCTTGCTCGCCGCGCGGCCCGGGCGTCGATAACCTGCATCTCCAGTTCAGCCCGAACCTTGTGTGTCCAGCGTTCGAGATTGGAACACCATTCCGACGCCTTCTTGTCGTGCAGCGCGAAATCTTCGACCTGCTGATCTCGACACGTATTGGCCATATTTCGCACGGCAGCGGCCAAATCTAGCAGTCGCAAGGCAAATCGGTCGAGCTTTTCAGGGCCATATGGCTGTAAGGTCATGCTGCAGCCCAGTCCAAAATGTGGGGGGGGTGAATCGCATAAGAGACGCTTTATTCTAGGTTTCGTGGAACTGATTGTCTATGTATTTTGCACACAAATAGCAACTTATAGCAAATAAACCTGTCCTAAAACAGCATAAAAACGACATAAAGCGTCCAAAATTATGGTTGAAATAATGTACATATACTGCTATTATTCACCCGTCAGCCACCAATCACAACAGGCTATAATACCTTATACACAGCATGAAAGGCAGATTACTCCGGCTTATAGATTTATTGATTGGGGCATAATAGTGCATAAATAATGACCAGAATTGCAGAGGGAAGGGCTCATAGCAATGATTACTAATACGGTTATTGAGGAGATTAGGCGACTCTTACGCGAAAAGCAGTATTCACAGCGAAAAATCGCCGTGCGATTGGGGGTTAGTCGCGGAACGGTCAATTCCATCGCCACGGGAAGGCGGCCCGACCATGCCCGCCGTGAACAGCCCGGCGAAAGCGACTTCACCCCGCCCACGGGCTTGCCACAGCGCTGTCCGCAGTGCGGAGCAAGGGTCATGATGCCCTGTCTTGCCTGCCATGTGAAAGCATGGAAAAGATGCTCGCCGTAAGTACCTGCTACCCGATCCGCGAGGGTGTGGCGGCCGCGACAGCCGAGTGGGCATCCCCTTTGTCAGGTGTGATATCGAGCATAAGACGCAGCGCGAGCCATGCATCGTTCGTCAGAGTCTTTGCAACGGCTACAATGTTTATGGGATGATTGTTAACGAGTCTATCCAATACCCAGAGCAGGTGGGGCAAGTCGATTTGCTGCATTTGAACACATACCGGCCTTGCGGGCGACAGGCAGGAAATTGCACGGTCTGGATACTGCTTGGCCAAACGGTTTACCAGATGATTTTCGGTGCCGATGGCCCAGCGGCTGCCCGGCTTTGCCTCGGAGACGGCACGCATGATCTGCTCGGTGCTGCCTGACATGTCAGCAGCGGCAACGACCTCGCTAGCGCACTCGGGATGGACAATCACGGTCACATCCTTATGTTGCTGCCGAACGGCCTTTACGTGTTCGGCGGTGAATTGTTGGTGTACGTAGCAGTGCCCCTTCCATAGCAGGAACACGGCTCGTTGGACGTCTTCTGCTCGCAGCCCTCCATCGGGAAGGGCCGGGTCATACAGAGCACACGCGTCGTCGCTGTACCCAAGTGCGAAAGCCGTGTTGCGGCCGAGATGTTGGTCGGGAACCATAAGAATCTTCTTCGCGCCGCCGCCCAAAGGATCGAGCGCCCAACAAAAGACGTCCTGCGCATTTGAAGAAGTGCAACATGCACCGCCGAAGGATCCCGTGACGGCCTTAGCCGTGGCGGTTGAGTTCACATACGTAATCGGAATAATCTTCTCGTCCGTCAGCGCGGTGATTTCCTCCATGGCTGCTTGGACGTCGGTTCCACCAGCCATTGCAGCCATTGGACAGCCGGCCTGCATGTTTGGCAGGATCACGTTTTGCCCGGGGCTGGAGAGTATGGCTGCCGATTCGGCCATGAAGTGGACACCGCAAAATGCAATGTATTGAGCTTTTCGCTGCTTGGCCGCCATTTGCGAGAGCTTTAGGCTATCGCCGACAAAATCGGCATGTGCGAGGATCTCGTCGCATTGGTAGTGATGACCTAGAATGTACAGGCGGTTGCCTAGCTCGGCCTTGCGGTCGGCAATTT
The DNA here is from genome assembly GCA_964541935.1 of uncultured Planctomycetaceae bacterium. Classification (GTDB taxonomy): domain Bacteria; phylum Planctomycetota; class Planctomycetia; order Pirellulales; family Thermoguttaceae; genus JAFGTN01. The sequence continues at coordinate 14,142 of CAZISU010000004.1, forward strand.
GCCGGCTAAGCTCCGAGGGATCCATCTCGGCGTACCTTTGTGGCAAGCGTTCCTTTTGTGTCACGAATCATTCCTCCCTTCACAACAACCTGCCTGGCAAGCTGGCGACTTTATTTCATTATTATGCAATACATTAACGGCGTTGCCCACTTTTTCAATACAGGAATCGATCTCGCCGCAGATAGTAAACCGCCCGAGCGAGAAGCGGATCGAACTTGCCGCACGATCTTCGCCCAACCCCATTGCACTCAGTACGTAGTAGGGATCATCGGTGCCACCGGCGCATGCTGAACCGACGGACGCCGCGATTTCGGGCAGACGCTGCATCAGTTCGGTTGCCACTGTGCCGGCAAAAGAAACATTGAGCGTATTAGGCAATCGCTCACCAGGATGACCGTTGAGCGTGACGTTGGGTAGACGCGATGCGAGGCTCTTGAATAGATGATCGCGAAGCGTCTCCATCCTTTGGGCATCCTCGTTTAATTGATTCCTGGCGATTTCACAAGCTAACCCCATCCCGACGATACCCGGGACGTTGAGTGTCCCGCTACGGAGCCCTTCTTCCTGGCCACCACCGTCGATCTGGGGCGCCAAGCGTACTTTTGGAGATTGACCGCGAATATACAACGCCCCCACGCCTTTGGGCCCGTGGAATTTATGGGCTGACAGACTCAAAAGGTCGATGCCCATCGTTTCGACGTCGATTGGGATCTTGCCAACGGCTTGTGTTGCGTCGCAATGAAACAAAACGCCTCGCTGCTTGGCGACCTTGCCAATTTCGGCGATCGGATTGAGTGTTCCAACCACGTTGTTGGCCGCCATAATGGAAATAAGGATTGTCGCGGCGGTTATGGCCTCGTTTATCTGTTCAACGGAAACACGCCCATGCTCATCGGGAGAGAGTTGAGTGACGTTGAAACCCTGGCTTTCGAGACGCCGCAAAGGGTTTATGACAGCTTTATGCTCGCTAAGGCAGGTAACCATGTGCTTGCCCCGCCGGCCGTACATTTCGGCCACACCCTTGATCGCAAGGTTGCAGCTTTCAGTAGCACTGGAGGTAAAGACGATTTCGCGGGCATTTGCCCCGATGAGCGAGGCTACCTGTCGGCGTGCTATCTCCACCAGTTCGGCGCCGCGCCGTCCGCAGAGATGCATCGTGTTCGAAGGGTTACCATAGTCGCTCTGCATAACGTCGGTCATGCACTCGATGACGCGGGAATCCATCGGCGTTGACGCGTTGTTGTCCAGATAGATCGGAGTTGTCGATCTCGGCGCATTCACGGTATCGTAGTCTCTCATTGTGATTTTTTGCTTCTCCCGTCATGCCTGCGAAATCTGCAAAGCTTGGTCGAGATCCGCGATAATGTCCTCGACATCCTCGATGCCAACGGACAGACGCACGAACTCGGGCGTTACCCCAGCTTCGATTTGCTCTGCCGGTGTCAGTTGCTGGTGGGTTGTGCTTCCCGGGTGGATGACAAGCGTCTTGGCATCGCCGATGTTAGCCAGATGACTCGCGAGCTTGACGTTGTTGATAAACTTTACGCCCGCCGGCTCTCCACCGCGAATGCCGAAACCGATGATGGCTCCGTAGCCACTTTTTAAGTACCGTTTCGCGTTTGCATGGTGTGGATGATCGGGAAGTCCCGGAAAGTTGACCCACTCTACGGCCGCATGCGCGTTGAGCCACTCGGCTATTTTCAGTGCGTTGGCCGAGTGCCGTTCCATGCGTAGGTGAAGCGTTTCGATGCCCAGCAGAAAGAGGAAAGCGGCAAAGGGGCTCATGCAGCCGCCCGTGTCGCGCAGCCAATGCGTGCGGATATGCACGATGTAGCTGACATTGCCAATCGCCTTGAGGGCTTCGGTGAACACAACACCATGATAGGCCGGGTCGGGTTGGGTGAACTCCGGCCATTTTTCGGGGTTGTCTGCCCAGGGGAACGTGCCGGCGTCGACAATGGCTCCGCCGACGTGGACGCCATGACCACCCAGAAACTTGGTCGTCGAATAGACCACGACGTCGGCTCCATGCTCGATGGGGCGGAACAGGGCCGGCGTTAGAACCGTGTTGTCGACCACCAACGGTAAGCCGTTCGCGTGAGCAACATCAGCGATCTGGCGGAAGTCGGGCACGTCGTTCTTGGGATTGCCCACCGATTCCAGGTAAACAAGACGTGTATTCTCGTCGACCAGCTCTTCGATCTGTTCGGGCCGGTCGGAATCGAAGAACCGTACCTCGATGCCCAGGTTCTTCATGGTTTGCGAAAATAGTGTCCAGGTGCCGCCGTAGAGGCTCTTGGAACTGATGAAGTTCTGGCCGCTGTGGACCACCGTCAGAATCGCGGCCGTGATAGCTGCCTGGCCGCTGGCAAAGGCCAAACCGGCCGCTCCGCCATCCAGGGCGGCCAGTCGCTTTTCCAGCACGTCGTTGGTCGGGTTCATCAAGCGGCTGTAGATGTTGCCGAACTCCTTCAACGCGAACAGATCGGCGGCATGATCCGTGTCGTTGAAAACGTAAGAACTCGTGGCGTAAATCGGCACCGCACGGGACAATGTTGCCGGATCCGGCTCCTGGCCCGCATGAAGCGCAAGCGTTCCTAATCCAAGTTTGTTTTCACTCATGAAAGTGATCCTTTCGTGTAGATTTGCTCTGGTAATTAAGTTCTGTCAGGCCGAAACAAGCACCGAGGATTCGGCCCGATTATCGGCAATAACTATTTTTGCTTTTATTCCGTATCCAGCCAGAACGCATTCGGTGTCCCGCCCAAGGCACCATGCTTCTTTTTGGAACGCCGCGTGACCGTACTCCGAGAAATAGGCACGCACCCCGCAAGGACTTACGAAATAAACCACATCATGCTCGGGCAAAATCCGGCCGAGTTGTCTGTTGGGGATTACTTGATTCAAAACGAAGTGGTTCACTTGAGCGTTACACCCGACAAGGAACTTGTGCAGACGCTGTGAAAGGTGCGTTCCCTCGACGATCATAAATGATTTGTCGGCGCATTGTCGGCGTAATCCGCGTGTACTTTCCATCGCATGAGTTTCGAGCAAAAGATCCGGCCGCAAACCGTGCTCGCCCAAACGATCTGCTGTCATCCCGCCGACCGTAGCAATCTTGACTCCCGCCAAGGCCCGGGTATCCAGCCTTTGCCGATCGAGTTCCTCAAAAAACGACATCACCCCCAGCTTGTCGACGAAGACAATCCAGTCGAACCGGCTATCGAGGATCGAAGTGCATGTCCGCCGGAGTAAGCGCCGCGATTGTTGGTCGGGGACAACCTCCAGGGCGGGCCAATGGATCAGATTGCCCAGCGTGCGGAAGTTGCTTGGGTCCAGGCCGGTGAACAGGATGGTCGGGCGTTGCCGCGAGGCAAACAGCGGCGTGGCCGCATTGCCCACGATCAGGCAGGCGGGCGAAGACACAGCAGCATTTTTGGCTGTCGCCGCCAGGCGGCCCAGCGGGCAGGACACGCGACGTTCCCACGTCAGTGTTCCCCGTTCAACAATGGCGGTTTGCGTATCGGCCGGCCAGCCGTCTGCCAGAAGTCTCGCCACGATCTGATCCAATGCAGCGACGCCCATCATGATTAGCAGAGAATCAGATTTTGGAAAACTCTCGGCAATACGGCCACCTTCCAGCTTTGCCGTGGCAACCGAGAAACTACGGCCTTGCTGACGGCGGGTCAACGGAAATCCGGCCGCGGTCAGGGCCGCTGTGAACGAACTGGCCCCCGGGATCACCTCCCAAGGCACACCGAGTTTCGACAGGTGGCCGGTTTCCTCCTCCGCCTGTCCGAAGACAAAAGGATCGCCCCCTTTGAGCCGTGCCACTATTTTTTCCTGTCGCGCCTGAGCCGTGAGCCAAGCGTTGATTTTGCCCTGTGACCAATGCGGGTTTTTGTCAGCAAGCCACTCGATGTCTTTTTCGGCCGTTGATATGCCAAGCTCGCCCAGAACGTTCCGTGGCAGAAGCCGATCGATCAACACCGCGTCGGCCGAGCGTAGCGCACGATAACCTCGCAAGGAAACCAGATCCGCCGCACCAGGGCCGGCGCCGATTAAATACACTTTGCCAGCGGTCATTGGTTTACCTCGCTATCGGGTGCGGAAAACGGTTTGACACACGAGAGCCATTCGCCCAACGCATCACGCACGTGCTTCGAGCGGCGACAGTCTCGGCCGTTGGTATGGACGGCGACAGTAGTGCCGGCGTCGACATGGACCGCAGGAAACACTACGCTGGAATCCGCCGCGGAGGAGACAACACAACAGAGTATGCCACGCTTTTTTGCGTCTAGTCCAATAAGCGTGTTCAACGACCCACTGGACGTGGCGGCAATCACCAGAAACGCGCCTTCCTGATCACGCTGTCTGTACTCCCGTTGATGCCAGTCAAGTCTGTCGATTCGAAGCAACTCTTGCAAATGTTGCGATATCTCTGGCGAAACAACGACAACTTCAGCGCCTGCCTCATGCAAAGCCAATGCTTTGCGAGTGCCTATGCGACCTCCGCCGACTACCAGGCATCGCCGGCCGGTCATATTGATAGCCAGTGACAAAAAACCGCCTACGTCGGCTTCTCCGCCACCAGACAATTTATCCGTGGTTGCTTCTTTCAAGCTTTCATCTCCTATCATTGTCTACTCAGACAGTTATTCCACTACTCCAAAACGTCGGCAAAATTCCTCTTCGAAGCGTTTGAATTCTATCGAGGAAAATTCGGGGAGCGTTAAATCGCCAACACCGTCAGTGGCGCGACCACATCTTTGCACCAGCCAACTTACTGCTTCATCCACGTCTTCGGCGGGTACAAAATCATGCAGTTGGCGGCCCAAGGCAGAAGATTGCCCGCTGCCGCCTCCTATGAAAACACGGAATCCCTCAACGCGTTTTCCTTGCAAACGTTTTATGCGTCCAAGTAAACCGATCGGCGCCACGGCGGCATGTGAGCAGTTGTTAGGACAGCCTCCGACCACAATCGAGACGCGGCAGCCATCGGGCAACCGTCGGCGAATCCGTTGCGCCGCGCCGCGCGAGTCCGCAATGCCCCGCGTACACCAGGCCGAGCCGGGGCAAGAAACGATGGAAATATCATTTGCCAAGCCCGCCAACGCCGTGCCCAATGAGGGCGCGGTTTCGCCAAACACAAAAAGGTCGTGCTGCAACCCAAGCCGCAATTCGGCGCCCACCTCCTCGACCGCCCGCGCCAGTTCCATGGCGTCAGCGGGCATAATATCACCCAGTGGTAGCGATAGGCGGAACTGCAAAGGCGTATCGCTTTCCACGCGTGATAATCGCGGGATCGGATAATGCTGCTTTGCCGCTTCCACTTGCAAGAGCATTTCGACTCGCTCGGCAAACGCCCTATCGCCAAGCCGCTCGCGCACGTGACGCAACCGCGCGCGATGCCGATTTGCCCGATCGCCTTCGGCATGAAACAGCCTGAGTATCGCATGGACTAGAGGCAGAACCTTGTTTAATTCAAGCGAATCGAACAGCAGCATTCCGGTTCCGGGCTTGGACCCGAGCGACCCGGCCACAATCGCACGAAACGTCCCGTCGGCATTGGCAATCAAACCGAGATCCTGAATCCACGCCCGCGCACACGCCCGCTGGCATCCACAAATGCTGATTTTGAACTTGCGCGGCAGGTCCGCAATCCAAGCGAGCGATTCGGCATGCGCACTGATGGATTCGGCCAAGCCGGCGACTGCCCATGTTTCTCGGCGAAAACCGTCCTGCGGGCAAACCACAATATTACGCATGGTGTCGCCCGCCGCTCCCACACAGGTCATCCCCAAAGTCGCAAGACGCGTTTGAATGGCGGGCACATCCGCCGGACGAATCCCGTGCAACTCGACATCTTGTCGCGTGGTTATGTGCAGCGGGAACTCCGGCGTATATTGCCGCGCTAGCTTCGCCAAACATCGCCATTGATCCAGGCGTATCCTACCGCCCGGAATCTTGATCCGTTGCAGAACAAGACCTTCCTGACGCTGTGGATAAATACCCAGCAAACGCACCTTTCGCGTTTCTTCCGGAATACAATCACATGGAAAACGGACCTCATCGGAAAGTCCCATAAGTTTCTCCTTCCCGAGAGTTTTGCTTAGGCTGTTGGCACGGTAACTTTCAACGGCCGTGTGTGAATGCCGCACTCGCCGCCGCACTTGCTAGTTCCGATCCATCGGCCGGCACGCTCGTCGCCGCCGCTGGTGATCCGCGAGCAGGGAGCGCAACCCAGCGAACGATAGCCTTTGGTGTACAATGGATTTATCGGAACACTGTAAAGGCTTAAGTATTGCCAAATTTCACGTTCGTGCCAGATCAGAATCGGGTTGAGCTTGAGCAGACCCTCGTCACGCTCCTCGACCTCCTTGAAATCGGTCCGCGTCCGGCCTTCCGTGCAGCGCAGGCCGGTCACCCAGCAGGCAACATCCATGTCCTCGATAGCCTGACGTGTCGGCTCAACCTTAAGCAAGTCGCAGCAGCGTTCCGGATTGGTTTCGTGCAGTTTTTCGGGAATCGGTTCGTCATTTCGGTAAACGTTC
>CAZISU010000005.1:0-20001 GCA_964541935.1 uncultured Planctomycetaceae bacterium
AAACCGCGGGCGACATGCTGTTCTTCACCGCCGGCGAGAAAGAGGTCCGCACGTGGCTGATCCCCAAAGGCGGCACGGCCCTGGACGCGGCTGCCGGCATCCACACGGATCTAGCGCGAGGATTCATTCGGGCAGAAATTATGACATGTGCGGACTTGGTGCGTTTGGGCAGCGAGCGCGAAGTCAAGGCGGCCGGGTTGGTGCGGCAGGAGCCGAAGGATTACGTGGTGCAGGATGATGATATTCTGTTGATTCGCTTTAGTGTATAAGTAATCTTTGCCAGTAAAGATACTATACCGTGTGGCACGCCCTTCACTGCGCAGAAGAACTGCAAAGTGTGATTTACGGGAGGGCGAAGCTCCTGCTGAGCCATGACGTGAGCACAAATGCCTAACCAATTTGGCTCAGCAGGAGCTTCGCCCTCCCATTTCGTGACATTGCAGTTCTCCTGCTTCGCTGCGCTCAGGGCGTGCCACACAAGAGATGTTCTGCTACAATAACTCTTCCCGGGGCAACGTCACACCTACCCATCCCACCTTTGGAGCCCCGTCATGTTTGCCAAGCTTGCCTTTCGCGGTATTGCCACGGTTCTTACTCTGTTGTTTGCGATAACAGCATGCGTTTCCGCTCAGGTCGTCGACATCGGGCCGAATTTGATCAAGAATCCTTCGTTTGAAGCGGTGGGTAAAAAAGTGGCCGGAACGGGGGCCGTATTGCCGCAGGGGTGGGTGATGGACTCTCACGTTTTTCGCCGCGATGACGGAGTTGCGCATAGCGGTGGAGCTTCGCTGCGGTATGAAAACGGCGACAAGGACCGCTACGTTTTCTGTAAGCAAACTTGCGAGCTTGTGCCGGGGAGGAAGTATCGCTATTCGGTTTGGATCAAGACAAAGGACATGAAGGGCGCTAAAGCAAGCGACGGGGGCACGGTTTGCATCGAGTGGAGCGATACGGACGGGCGTTGGATGGGCGGGTCGTATGCGAAGGCCGTGCCTGGAACGTCGGACTGGACGCGGATTTCGAGGGTGATACGTGTTCCCGAAGGCGCCACCTCACCGCGTTTGCAACTCTACGCACGCAAGAATTCGACCGGCACGGCCTGGTTCGACGACGTCGAGTTGGTTCGCGTGGCCGACCCGCCGCTTTCGACAATTGTGGCTTCGCCCGTTTATCGGGGATGGATTACAGTCGACGAGCAGAAGAACATTGTACCGCGTGAAGCCGTAATTCGCGCGCGGGCAGCATTGGCCGATTACGATATTTCGCCCGAGCAGGTTGAATTGCGGGCCGTGTTGAGGAAAGTAAATGACGCCGGCGAACTTGAGGAAAAGGTCTTGCAGGAGGTCAACGGCAAGCCGGGCGAGTTGAAGATCGGTAGCAAGATATTGCCAGACGCGGCCGATCTGAAATTTTCGACGGCGGGTCTTTTGGAGGGAACTTATGACGTGGAAACGCGGCTGATCGGGCCGGAGGGGAAGTGTCTTGCCACGAAGCACGATAAGCTGGTGCGGATGGGCGACGATTTAAAGCCGCATTCACGTATCGACGAGCACAACCGTCTGTTGATCGACGAGCAGCCGTTTTTCCCGTTGGGCATGTACTGGTCGGGGATCAACGAGAAGGATCTACAGAAATACTCCCGGAGCAAGTTCAACTGCCTGATGCCCTACGGCTCGCCCAACAGTCGGCAGATGGACATGGCCCAGAAGCACGGTCTGAAGGTGATTTATTCGGTTAAGGACTGGTACTTCGGCTCCAAGGGGTGCCCGGGGCGGATTAAGAGCATTGCCGACGAGGAGCCGGCCATTCGCAAGCGGGTGCGTGAGATGCGCGACCACCCGGCTCTTCTGGCTTGGTATCTCAACGACGAGTTGTCGGAGAGTTTCATGCCGCAGTTGGAGGCCCATCAGCGGATCGTGTCCGAAGAGGATCCCGGCCATCCGACGTGGGCCGTGTTGTATCAAATTTCCCAAGTGGGCAAGCACGCCCGTACGTGCGACGTGATCGGCAGCGACCCGTATCCCATCGGTCGGCCCTTGCCCAAAACCGCCATGCCCGTGGTTGCCTCGCAATGGACGGCCGAAACGTCGCGTCAGATGCGCTACGCGCGGCCCATGTGGCAGGTGCCACAGATTTTCAATTGGGCCAATTACAGAAAAGACGAGCAGTGGAAAAAGCATGCTCGCACGCCTAGCTTCGAGGAGATGCGGAGCATGGCCTGGCAGTGCATCGCCGAGGGGGCCACAGGGCTGATCTTCTATAGTTGGTTCGATATCAAACGCAACCCGGACGTGCCTTTCGACACGCAATGGGAGCGTCTGCAGCGAATCGCCGCGGAGATTGACGGTTTGACGCCGATCTTGCTTTCGGTCGATCCGGCCCCGGCTGCCGAGTCGATTGTGCCCAAACGACCGGAAGGTTTGCACGTGTTAAGCAAGAGCCACGGCGGCAAGCTTTATATTTTCGCGGTCAACGACGGCACGGCCGAAACGACCGTCGAGTTCAAAGTGAAGACGTCCAAGGCGGTTACGGTGCTGGGGGGAGAAGCGAACGATCGAGCCGACGGCGAACGGTTTCTCGGATAAGTCGGAGAAACTATCGGTGCATGTTTATGAGGTTTGCCTATAACTTTACGTGTTATTCGGTCGCGATCAGGCGGACTTGCCAGGGGCCGACCGTGGACAACACGAACTTGCGGTAGGGGCCGTTATTGCCACTGGCCGTAACACTTGTGGGTCGACCGTCCATGTCGTAGACCGTGAGCTTGTCGCTATAGGTCAGCAGCATGAGCGTGAGATCCTCGGCCGGATCGAACGAAGAGTTCGTTAGTGCCAAGGCGACTTGCCCATCGACAGGCTGTCGAACCCAGAGGTTGACTTTGTGGTACGAAGCGACGTAGGCGGGCAGGCTGTCTTTGGACAACCAGCGCATGACGGACTTCATTTGCGACGACCGCGAGAGGTTGCCCTGAAATGTCCAGGGGAAGTAGCCCGCGATGCAAACGCGTCCGCCCAGCCGGTTTTCGTAAACGCCCATCGTGCATGGCGCAACTTCGCGGTCTTCATAATCCACAACCCGCGAAAGCGTTTGGCCTTTGTCGTCTATGGGCTTGAGGCTTTGGGCCGGCCATTTATTGAACGACTGGCGGGCGTCGCGTTGTCGGCCTGCGAGCGGCCCGTTGAGCGGATGGGCGGTTAGTTCTTCAATGCAATCGACCTGAAAAACGGGGCCCAGGTCGAAGCCGATGAGATCTCGAAAGCCCCGTTTGTGCAAAATGGCCGCGGCCGCGGCGTCCATGTAAACGCCTTTGGCGAGCATTTCGCGGACTTCCACATCGGAAAACGCGCTGACGTTATCGCCGCCCAACATAATGACGGGTGCGTGGTGTGGCGAGTAGGTGGCTGGCAGGCCCAGTTCGAGTATCCTGGGCGCGAGGCCTTGCAGGAACCCGCCATACGCGCTCCAGCTTCCGCCGCCTCCGCCGCAGGTCGCCGCCGAGTTCTCGTTCCAGGCGGGCCAAATACCGGCCAGCGGTCGGCGGCCCAGCTTTTCGGCCATAAGGTCGTAGAACTTCCTCGAACGGTGCAGGCGGGCCACCATCGAGTCGAACTCGTCGAGCGGTTCGTCGTTCATGGTAAGTACATTAAATGCCACACCGGTACAACCGGCCGCCATGTGTGAAGCGGCCTCGACGGCCGTAATATGGGCCGATTTGCGGAAGCGCTGATAGGGAAAATTCTCGATCTCCGATTGGATTGTCACGACCTGTGGCGGGAGGACCGAAATCTGCCGCCCGATGTCATGCGACTTGCCGGCCAGACCAGGCGTTGAGAGGTCGGTATAAAAACCACCGCCCGGCCGCCAACGCACGGGTGCTTTTTGTGATCCTGCCAAGACTTCTGCCCAGCGGGCGAAATCGTAGCCCTCGTAGAAGCGGTCGCCGGTCATGAAACCCAGCGGCAGGCCGGGGCTTTTTTTGTGGACGGTGGTTTCGATCAGCTCGAACAAGCGGGCGATGGTGTCGCGGTTATGTTGCAGCCAGGCCTTACGCAGCTCGATACGCTGCTCGACGCTGCCGGTGACGAATGCCTTGCGCAGCGACTCGCGGGTATAGTTCTTGCCGGTTTTCTTCGCGTTGCCCATCTGTTTGGAGCCCGTCTCTTTGGAGAAGATGTCGAGGCAGTTGTCGCAGAAGCATGTCAGACTCACGGGAAGATGGCCGGCCAGGCGGACGTCGTCGTCGATCCAGATATAGTCGGGCTCGGCGTCCGTCACAGTTTCGTAGATTTGCCGCACATATTCCCGCAGGCGAGGGTCGTTGGGGCAGAACGATCCGCGCGAGACGTTGCCGTAGCTGTCGGTGACGGGCGTGAAGTCCTGGGGGCTGATGGACATCGCCAGGGCCTCTTCGTGGTGGCCCATCGAGGTGAGAATATTTATGCCCGTCGAATAGCCGAGCCGGCGGGCGGCAGCCATGCGTATTTTCAGAATGGCGGCGCGACGTCGCACCTCGTCGAGCTTAAGCGGCGCGTGGGTTGTCGAGTGGAAAAAAGTGATCTCGTCGGTAACGCCCTTGTGTTTTTCGAAAAGGGCCAACAGATCGTTGAAACGCTCTTCTCGCAACCAGAGACTCACCCCGATGCGAAAGGCCACGGACGCCTTTTTTACGTTGGCGTGGGGCTCTGTTTGCTTCGCTTCTTGAGCATCAGCCGGCGATGCGGAAAAACCAACAAGAAATACACACACCACGACCCCTGAGAGAAAGAAACGCACGATAGTCTCCAAGCGATAAACGAGTTGAGATTGCGGTGGTGGTTTGGATATTATATTCAAAGCGGAATGGAGACGCAACTGTTGACGAGAGATTATCGGGAGTTTCGCCCTCCCGTCCAGGTCGATTCTAATTCCCAGATTTTCAGCGACTCGATGCGGGCTTTGCCGCCAGATGAGTAGACGTTGATATCTTTGTTTTCATCGTTGGGCAGGAAACAGGAGGCCATTTGCACACGGCCGGAATTGGCGAAGATTTCGACCGACGTGCGATCGACCAGGATGCGGAGCGTGATACGGCCCCCAATCTGATTAACGTCACCAACGGGCTCGAGCGGGGCTGACTTGCCCTTGGCCGTGAGACGTTTTTCGGCCGGGGAATACTCGATTTTGAAGCCGCGGATGTCGATGCCCACGGTCTTGGCCTTGCCCGGCTCGATGGCGACTTCGATATCCAAGAGATCGCCGAAGTTCTCGCCGGCGAGATTCTTAAGTCGCTTGGGGTTTTCGTGAAAAGTGATATCCTTCCAGGTATGTTCTTTATGACGCAGCTTCTTGAGTTCCTCGACCGGCTCGATAAACAGACGCACACCGTCGGGCGTGGTCCGCAGGCTGAGTACGCGGGGCACGCTCATCTGCTGGTTGAAAGGCATATCGGGGTAGCGTCCGTTGCGGAGCCAGGCGATTTGGATGCGGCGGCCGTCGGTGGCCGGGATATCGCTATAGGTCTGGGCGGCGTAGTCGTCGGGGCCGTATTGGGCGACGTGCGGGCCGCTTTGACTGGTAAAACTTTTGCCGTCGAACGTGCCCAAGAGGTATCGCCCGCTAGCACCCCAGAAGACCCAACGGGTGTTGTTCGCGTCTCTGTCGACGGGCAACTCGAAAAAGTCTGGACACTCGCGGTCGCCGAATTCGGGAATGTCGCACAGCCGCGTCCATTTCTTTAGATCGGGTGATGAGAAGAGGGCGAAATCGCGTTTATCGAGGAAGAGGGCCATGATCCAGCGTTTGCTCGGCTGGTGCCAGATGACCTTGGGATCGCGGTTGCCATTGACAATATGCCCGAGCACGGGATTTTCGTTGTACTTTGTGAAAGTCAGGCCGCTATCGTTGGAATAGGCGATGGACTGGGTGAAAGGGACTTTTTTGCGGATACATCCGCCGGCCGAGGTGTAGAAGTAGATGATAGGTTTTTCGGTCCCGGTTTGGAATCCAGCGGTGTTGTTGTGGTCGACGACGGCCGAGCCGGAGAAGATCGATCCCAACTCGTCCGGATGAAGGGCGTCGGAAAGTTCGCGCCAGTGGACTAGGTCGGGGCTAACGGCGTGGCCCCATGTCATGTTGCCCCACTTGATGCCGTAGGGATTGTGTTGGTAGAAAAGATGGTATTGGCCGTCGTAATAGACAAGGCCGTTGGGGTCGTTGAGCCATCCGCGTCGGCTGGTGAAATGAAATTGGGGGCGCCACTTTTCGGTGTAGAGTGTTTTGGCATCGGGCACTGCGTCGGATTGGGTAATGGCCGCCAGGCCCTTCGAGTCGGGCGCAAGCCGGTCGACTTCGATGGCGAGTTTGCTGCCCTTACGGTCGCTTACGTCCAAGAAAGCCCAATAGTCAGGCTGGTCTTCGGCCAGTTCGATCTGGAACTCGAGCGCGGGCCGGCCTTGCGACTTGAGAGTCATCCAGCACAACTTCGCGCCGTTTTTTATGGGCAGATGCAAATAGCGATGATTGACGGTGATAAGGATGTCGTTGGCCGCATGCGCCGTGCTCGCCACGAACAGTGCGGCAATCGTAAGTTGCAGGAAATATCTTCTCATGATATAGATTCTTTTACTTAATCTGGTTGCGGATTCGTAATCCATCTCATTTGGAATCATTCGATTCCCAGCTTCTTCTGAATTTCTTCGAGCGTGACGCCTTTGGTCTCGGGCATAATCCAAATTACCCAGAAGAGTTGCAGCACCATCATCGCGGCGTAGAACGCGAAGGTATGCGCGCCGGACCATTCGGCGATAACGGGGAAGGTCCACGAAATTCCTGCTGCCATCACCCAGTGGGTAGCGCTACCCAAGGCTTGCCCCCGAGCGCGAACGCGGTTGGGAAAGATCTCGCTGATGAAGACCCAAATTACGGCGCCTTGCCCGAAGGCGTGGGATGCAATGAATACCAAGAGACCTATAAGGACGACGTGGCTACCCCAACTGGCACCCCCCGTGGTTGAGGCAAACTCGGGGCCAAACGAATAAAACGCCCAGGCGACTGATCCCAGACTCAGAATATAGCCGACCGAGCCGACGAGCATCAGCTTGCGGCGGCCGAATTGGTCGATGACCAACATCGCCAACATCGTGAAGACGAGATTCATGGCGCCGACACCGACGCTGCTGAGCAGGGCCGCGTTCTTATCGGCGCCCGCCATCTTGAAAATCTGGGGGGCATAGTACATCAGGGCGTTGATGCCCGAGAGTTGATTAAACATGGCGATAGCCACCGCCAACATGATGGGCTTGGAATACGCCTTACGGAAAAATGGTTCTCTGAGGGTATGATGGTCTAGGTCAAGAGACGCCTGGATCTCCTGTATCTCTATATTCACGTTGTCGGCATCGGTCCCCAACTTGCTAAGCACACCACGAGCTTCGTCACTTCGGCCTTTGGCGATCAGCCAACGAGGACTCAAGGGTGTGAGGAACAGCAGGAAGAAAAACACCAAAGCGGGAAAGGCCTCGACACCGAACATCCAGCGCCACTCGATGCTGCCCAGGTCGAGCGTGGAGATCATGTAATTCGAAAAGAACGCCAAGAGAATGCCGAAAACGATATTGAATTGGGTAATCGCCACCAGGCGCCCACGGAATTTGGCCGGAGAAATCTCGGCAATGTACAGTGGCGAAACCACCGACGCGCCACCCACGCCGATGCCGCCGAGGAATCGAAAAATGAGAAAGGAATACCAATCCCAGGCAAAGGCGCTGCCTACCGCGGAAACGAAGTAGAGCACGGCAATCACGATCAGCACGGTACGACGCCCGAACACATCGGCCGGTCGACCGGCCAGAATCGAACCGATGATCGTGCCGATCAGCGCGCTGGCAACCGTAAAACCTTTCCAAAACGGACTAAGCCCGTAGATTGATTCCAACGCGTCCGTCGTTCCCGAAATCACCGCGGTATCGAAACCGAACAACAGACCGCCCATGGCGGCGATTACAGCAGTGCCAAGCAGGTAAGGACGAAGCTTCATCGCATGCTCCTTGGGAAATCTGATCCTATTTACGGTTGTTAAAACGGATCGAATACAGATCGGCGTCTTTCATCACAAAACGCAGGCGGACGGGTTTGCCACTGAGTTTAGCAAGGTCGGCCCCGCCCTTCCATGACACCACCTGCTCGATACTGTCGCCAAAAATCGTGGTGGTGTCGGCCAGGGTAAACCCCGGGATGGGCTTTCCTTTTTCGTCCTGGATCTCGACGCGAACACTCCCCGCCGCCGAGGTGGAGAAGTTGATGAGCAACTGTTTGCCGTCGAAAACGATAGGCTTGGTAAGCATTTCTCCGCCCTTGCCCGGGGCCTGGACGGAGACGAAGCCGTCGAGCCTGGAGGTGAAGCGGCGGATTTGACAACTATCGCCGGAGTAGTAGCCTTCGGTCGAGTAGATGGACAGTTCGTCGGGCGTGCCGGGTATTGACGACTTGGTCGAGAGTATGCCCCAGGCGGTCATGTTGTTGCGGTTGACCCAACGCTCTTTTTGCAACCCGGGTCGCACCAGGGCCTCGGTCCAGCGGTTGAAGTTGCGACCGTCGCGACTGGTCATGAATACGCCGTCTGAAACACCGTTGATACTATGTTGCGGAATCCGCCGCGAGGGCACAAAACGCTTGGGAAATCCGAAGTAGATGTGCGGGGCCCGTGCGTAGGGCGTGATCTGGTTCGTGTAGAGATGTTCCTTGGGCGAGCCGGGATATTCAACCCAAACGGGCTCGGTCCACTTGCTGAAATCCTTGGAGGTGCAGGTCATAATATCGCGGACACCGTTGCGGAAGCCGCGGTGGAAGTCGACATAGCACTTTCGCAGCGGATCCCAGAATGCCAGATTTTGCGAATCGAAGGCGCCTTTAGTGATGACCGGTTTGTCGTGCATCAGCTTCCAGTGTATGGCATCGGGCGACTTGAAGGCGTATAGCCCGCCCTTGCCGCGAGCGAGGGCTTTGTATTTCGCGTCGGGCGTGGCATTAGGGTTGGCGTCTTTCATGGGAGCGAAGTCGTGCGATCCAATGCCGTCCCAGATAATGTTGTTTTGCTTCGAACCGTTGAATTCGACCAGCCCCAGTTTGGGCTTGGTCCAGTTGATACCGTCACGACTCTCGGCATAGCAAACGACCTCTTTGGCGGACTTGCCGGTTTTGGCATCCCAATGTGCTCCGCGATAGTACATGCGAAAGAGCCCATCGTCGGCGAACACGGTGTGGTAGCAGCAAACGTTCCCTTCGTAGGGCGTGTTGTGAACTACGGCCACCTCGCGGGGCGTGGGAGGATGCAAAACGTAGCGGGTGCCTTCGAATTTATCGATCAGGTAGTCGTCGATCATCGGTTCAAGCCGAGATCCGATATCGATAGGCTTGGCCGTTTGGGACAGCGAGCTTGCTAAAACTATGACGGCTACAAAAGACAGAATGCGAAACTTCATCATCAGAGTTCCTTGCATGTTTGGCATTGATAAATGGGGCGATTTAAGGCTGGCCGTTTGAATCTTCACATCTCGGCCCTTTGGAAAATTCAACAGAAAGCATTAGACACAAATGAGCACGGTGTTGTAAAGAGACGGCGCTGTAAAGAGGATCAATTGGTGAGTTCGCTAGGTATAGTCGTTTAGGGGATCCCATACGTCATTTTTAAGACTTTTCGCTGTGTTGCTCAACGAATATCTGGGGCGATACCCCGAAGATGCGTTTGAAAACTCGGTAGAAGTGGCCCTGGTCGCCGAAGCCGGCGCTGAAGGCCGAGCTCATAACGTCGCCGCTCGCCTGGAGTTATTGCACGGCGTATTTGATGCGTAGTCGTTTGGTATATGCCACGGCGATCATGCATTGCCGCTCATGCGACGTCTCGCAAGCACCGTCGCGCAAGCACTGTCGCCAGCAGCGGCAGGGCGATCGATGCGGCCACGGCCACGGGCATATAGACCCAACTGCCCAACGCTGAGTAGGCCGCGGCGATTCCCAGGTTGCTGAGCACGATCGGCGGCAGGAAAACTCGCCAGGGCAATCGCACCGCGCCGAACCAAAGCACACAAGCTTCGGCCAAAACCGGCAGAGGACGCGTAAGCACTAGAACCGTGGGGCCGTGCCGACGGCTGAGCATTTCCATGCGCCCCAGGTCGTCGCTATCCGAAAACCGGCGGGCCATGGGCGGTCCGAACGCGCGGGCTATGGCGAAACCGAGAATCGAGTCCAACGTCATGCCGATCCAAGAAGCGAGCGTTGCGGCAGTAAATCCAATCGCGCCTGCGGCGACGGTGCTGACGGCACTGGAGGGAATGGGCAAAAATATGTCAACCGCCAAAAGTCCTACAACGCCGACAAACATTCTTCCGGACGATAGTGATTCGTGCAGCCAATCGTTGATCGCGTTTTCCAAGGTTTGCCCGAAAAACAGGAAAGGTACGATTGGAATCGCTAAAATCAGGGCGATCAGCACAATCGGTCTTAGCAATCCACGCATTTCTTGACTCATATTGGTATCGTTATATTATACAGACTGGTACTCTGTCATACATATATGGTACGCTGTTAAAGGTATGTAAAGTGTACCGGAACTAATCAAGCATCACCACATCGCGCATACACCTAAAGTAAGGTCGGCACTCATGAAACTCACTTGGCTAACGGCGGCTTTTTTACTATTGCTGCCGCATACGGTGGATGCACAAACGGACCCCCGACCGCAGGTCGCTAATCGGCCCATGAATGTCGCGACGTTTGACGAGGCTGTCACCGCGCAGCAGATCGAGCAACTTGCGCAGGCATATCGCATCAGCATTTATAACGTGTTTCGCGCGGATCGGGCACAATACAACCAACACCGGGTAGTTCTGCAAGAGACGTTTGCTGCATGGCGCGCCGCCGGCAGTCGTGCCGACCAGCGTGAAGAACTTGCAGCCTGGCTCAAAGCGGCAACTCGCGCGGTACAAAGTGCCCCGCGCAGCCCGCTCCCGGCTCGACCTGCATTCGACGTGAAAATAGCTAAAAAACCGGAGGCAAAGGTTGATATTGCAGTGTCTCCCAAACCGGCCACAGCTCAGCCTCACACAACGCTGAAGCCTACGATTGCGAAGGTTGATGAGCCCAAGACTGCCGCGCCTGCTGCGGCAACCGTCAAGCAGCCCAGCAAGAAGCAGCCCAGCAAAGTTGCTCCGGCTATTAAACCGCCTGTGCAAAAACCGGCTGTGCAAAAACCGGCTGCGGCCAAGCCGGAGCAAACTGCCAAGCCTTCGCTTCCAGCAGTAAAGCGACCCGCGGAAAAACCGGCCAGCCAACCGAAAACCACAGCCCCCGAGAAGACCTTGCCGCCGTCGAAGCCGACAGTGAAACTTCCGAAGGTAGAAGAGATCGCGCCGGCACTGCCGCTTGCGGCAAGCGCCAAGCAGCCCAGGCAGATTGCCCCGGCTATTGAACCTCCCACGCAAAAACCAGCCGCGCAACCGAGCATAAGCATCCCGACCTTGCCCACACCGAGCGTTGTGACACCGCCAATCCAAGCTGGCCCGATCCATGCCGGCCCAGAGCAGCCCTCCCGCCAGCCTCGCCCCAGCGCCACGCAATTTGGAGCGGCAAAAAAACCGGCTCCGACACGAAGACAAACGACGCAAATCCCCATGCTTCCAACGCTGGACGATAGCAGTATTACGCAAGCCCCGCCGGCACCGTCGCAGGCCAAACAGCCGACCCGCATTGCTCCTAGAGTATCTCCTCTACAACGCAGTGCGCAGCCGCGCTCATCGGTTCCACGCTCGAACAGTTTGGCCGAGAGGACAAAACGAACGACGCCTTCAGGAACTTTGGCTGACCGTCGCTCGTGGCGTTCACCAAGGCGAGCCGCGGATACACGCACAAAACCTCCCAAAACCGGTACTGGACTTGGCAATAAATCACCCGTCCGCTCGCCGTCGCTTCCGACTTTACCCGGGTTATCGGCCAAGGATCTGGCCGGAATAGACAAAAGCGACAAGAGTCCGCTGGCACTGCCGAAGAATCCCGTAGACAAAGCGCCCGACGGGGAAGTGAATCTAATCGAACTGGCCGCCAGGATAGCGGGCACCAACATGGCTTTGCGGGGTGTCGAATCACAGTTGTCCAAAAGCCGCGAGTGGGACTCCACGCAATTGACTTCGATGGTTACCGCCTTGAAGCAGCTTAGCGGTCGACGGCATGACCTCGCGCTCTTCCGTAACTTGTTGCCCGAAAAAGATCGTCGTCTGGTCGGGAAGCTAGAGTCGCCTCGCGCGGCGATTTCTCAATGCGGCACGCGATTGTCAGAAACCCGAGACCGCGTCAAAAGTAGCAGCTACCGCGACCGACCAAAAGAGCGTAAAGAGGAGTTGAAGAAGTTGGACGAACTGTCGCGCGAGTTGGCAAAGTTGGTCACTGGCTCATAGGGACGGGATCATAGGGATGGGCGGCTAATGAGTCGCCGCGGATGAAAAGGCGTTGATCACGACAACGCCTCCAACAATTAGCCCCATGCCGATGATTGCCGCCGTGTCGGGGATCTGCTTGAACCAGAAGATGCTCACAATCGTGACCAGGACTATGCCCATGCCGGACCAGATGGCATAAGCAACTCCCACCTGGATTTTTTGCATTACAAGCGAGAGTAAATAGAACGCCACCCCATACCCGACCACAACCGCCAGGCTCGGCCACAAGCGAGTAAAACTCTCGGTGGCTTTAATGCAACTTGTGGCAATAACCTCGGCCACGATGGCTACGACAAGGTATAGATAGTGCATTGCCGTTTCTCCCCTGAAAATCCCAAAAACCTAGTTCCCGGCCGTCCTTAGCGAGTTTCGAAAGTGGGCAGGTTTGATCCTCGTGCTCTCGGAATCCGAGAGGTCGGCCTGGGAGGCTTCGGACGTGGGCAGGAAATGCTCCACGCCGTCGGTTTTGGCGATCACGGTGATGTCGTTGTCGGTTACCATGAAGCCCCGTTGACGGTCCAGCGCCGAGTCGAAACCGATCTCGAATCCGGCCGGAATGCGGACGCCTTTGTCGATAATGGCGCGGCGGATCTTGGCATGGCGGCCCACGTCCACGCCCTCGAATACGATGGAATCCTCGATCGTTGCGAAACTGTTCACGCGGGTGTTGCAACCGATTATGGAACGTTCGACGCGACCGCCGGAAACGATCGTGCCCGGGCAAACGATGCTATCCAGGGCGTAGCCGCGGCGGTCCTCGGCGGCGAAAACGAATTTCGGCGGCGGACAGTTAGGCTGAAACGTCCGCAAGGGCCACTGGTCGTCGTAAATATTCAACTGCGGGTCGACGGAAATTAGGTCCATATTGGCTTCGTAATAGGCGTCCAAAGTACCCACATCGCGCCAATAGGCATTGCCTTTACGGTTTTCGTCCTTGAAGGGATGGGCGAAAACGCGATTGCTTTGCAGGATCGAGGGGATAATGTCTCCGCCGAAATCGTGCCCGCTGCCGGGCTTGGTGGCGTCGCGGCAGAGTTGCTCGAAGAGGAAACGCGTCGTAAAGACGTAGATACCCATCGAAGCCAGGCAATGATCTTCGTTGCCGGGGATCGCCGCCGGCGCGTCTGGCTTTTCCTGGAAGCCGACCACGCGGCTGTCGACATCGGTCTCCATTACGCCAAAACGGTTGCGGGCTTCGTCCAACGGAACGCGCAGCACGCCGATGGTCAGGTCGGCCCGATTGTCGATGTGCTGACGGACCATCTTCTCGTAGTCCATCTTATAAATATGGTCGCCGGCGAGAACGATCGTATAGCGGGGATCGTACTTCTCCATCGTATAGATGTTCTGGTAAACGGCGTCGGCCGTGCCGCGATACCAGTTCTCGTCGATCCGCTGCTGGGGAGGTGCTACGTCGATAAACTCGCCCAACTCGCGGCAGAAGTAGTGCTGCCAACCCATGTTGATGTGCCGCGAAAGGCTGGCCGCCTTGTACTGCGTAAGCACGAGGATCTGGCGCATGCCGCTGTTGAGGCAGTTCGAGAGTGTGAAATCGATGATCCGATATCCACCACCAAAAGGTACGGCCGGTTTCCCCCGGTCGCGGGTTAACGGTTCCAGGCGGGAACCTTTACCGCCGGCAAGGACGATTGCCATTACATCTTTCATGACCGGTTCCTTCTCCATCCGGATTGGGTCAGTTGCTCGTATACTTTTGGCCTCGGCTTACGGCCCCAATTGATTGATACTTGAGCCCGGTCCGCATTTACCCCGGGTGCGGGTTGCTGGATCAAGATCGCTCAATGACTATTCTATCGGTTTGGCGCGAAGATCTAAAGAGGATATGACGCCCGAAAGAAGGACGTATCTTTCATAGACGTCCGGTCATTCCTATATTACTCATATTACCCATGGGGGTGCGGGGGGCCGGATGTGGCGGTGATGCGGGTACGCATGGTTGCGTTTGGTGTTTTAGCGTTGAGCACAAAATACTAACCCGAAGCGCAAGCGAGGGGCGTTAAACACGGATGACCGCCTCCTCGCTTGCGCTTCGCGCTTAGTATTCTCGCAAAATATGTTGCAACCCGGCCTA
Organism: uncultured Planctomycetaceae bacterium; assembly: GCA_964541935.1. Taxonomy (GTDB): domain Bacteria; phylum Planctomycetota; class Planctomycetia; order Pirellulales; family Thermoguttaceae; genus JAFGTN01. Next base: position 14,560 of record CAZISU010000005.1, read on the forward strand.
CGAATCCTCGCCCCTCCCTGGTCGGATGCGAAGAAAATAGACCAGCGCCAGGAAATCGTAGACGGCATGGGCGGTGATCGGTGCCAGCAAATTCCCGGTAGCCAGCCACAGCCAGCCCAGGTATGCCCCGATCAAGCACGCCACCACCGCATAGACTGGCGTAATGGCGTGCAGCAGCCCAAACGTCACCGAGGCCACGGCCAGCCCCACCCAAATGCCGGCAGAACCGCCCACCCACTCGGCAATCAACTGTTGCAAAAACCCGCGAAAAAGCATCTCTTCGCCCAACCCCGCCAACAAAGAAATGGCCGCCAGATCGACAAGGCTACAGCCCTGTAAAAGCGGTCTCACGGTTTCCTCGACAGTACGCGTAAGATCACCCAACGCTCGCCAGGGCACAGTGACACAGACCCAAAGCAACAAAAGCATCGGCCCTGTAGCGGCCATGCCCCACCCGATGGCCGGCAGGCTCCACACCAGCGTCTCGGTAGGCATAACTCCAAAAGCCCACCCCAAAACAACCGCAATAATCGCCAACGAGCCCTCGAAGGCGGCAGTCATCGACGCGATATGCGCCGGCGAGCGGAGGTTATTGTCGTTTTCTTCCATGGAGACGGGCTGTTAATCGGGGGGTATTGCGGAGGGAACACTATGAGACAATATCAGCAAGAATTTGCTCCAACGAATCTCCATCAACCTTGCGGGCATTATTTCGCAGCGGCAGTGGCGTGCCGTCTGCTGCATTTTGAACTAGTCGCTTGACCAGATCTTTTCGGTCGACTTGGTCGACCTGTTCGAGAGTTTGCGGAAGATCCAGCGTCTGCCACAACACGTCGACTTGGTCGACAAACCGCCCGGCCAGTTCTTCATCTGAAGCGGGGCTGGGCGAAGCATCGCTGGCCAGCCCGCAGGCTTTGGCCAGGTTGGCGTAGAGCTCGATGCAGGCTTGGGTGTTGAAGCGTAAAAACGGCAGCGCGGCCAGGGCTACTGCTTTGCCGTGGGGGATGTGCAACAGGGCGCCCAAGGCGTGCGACACTGCGTGGGCGGCCGTTACGCCGGGGCCGTTTACGGCTATGCCCGAGAGAGTGGTCGCCAGCGTGACAGCTTCGCGAGCCTTTTTTGTTTCTTTTGGGTTTGCAGCGTTTTTAGGGTCGATGGCGGCTGTTAGGTTTTGGAACAAAAGACGCACTGATTCTACGGCCATGGAAGTGCAAATTGGGTTGGCCAGACGACTGGTAATGACCTCGACCGAGTGCGACAAGGCGTCGGCTCCGCAGGCGGCCGCCACGTCGGTAGGCATGCTGTCCATAAAGGCCGGGTCGACGACCGCCAGCGCGGGCGCGAGTGCCGGGCCGTAGACGATGGCCTTGACCGGCTCGTGGGGCGTGGGGCCCACGCCGAGTTGTTCGAAAACGGCAACCGAGGTGGCCTCGGCACCGGTCCCCGCGGTGGTGGGTATTGCTACGATGGGAAGCGCCCGGCGGATGGGCCGCGAATCGGGATTGGCCGTGGAGTGTTCCCACAGCGGGGCTTCGTTAACGGCCAACGCGGCGATGCCCTTGGCCGTGTCGATCACGCTGCCGCCGCCCAGGCCCAGGACTATGTGGCTGCCCAAGCGCCGCGCAACCTCCGCGCCTTTGTCGGCAATCGCTTCGTCCGGCTCGGGCACGACTTCCAAAAACTCATCCACCCGCAGCCCGGCCGCACGCAGCGAATCGGCCGCCGCCGCGTAGGCCTTGTCCAACGCCCTGCAATCGCGATAGCCTACCAACAGCACCGATCTGTCGGATTGGTGATTGAACGCACCCGATTCGGCCACAAGCCGGCCGATTTGCCGAGCCCGGCCGCGACCGAACTCAATTTGAATGGGAAGATGAAAGCTCCACTTCGATAGCATATTATATGTACCGCTCCGCTTACTGTCCGGCGTCGTTGTGTTTGACCGCCAGATTGACGATTTCCTTGTAGCCGTTGGCCAATGCTAATTCCAACGGTGTTTTATCGTCGGCATTTTGGGCGTGCCAGTCGGCGCCGGCGTCCAGCAGCACTTGCATGGTTTGCAGATCGCCTTCGTGGGCGGCGAAGTGGCAGGCGTTCCAGCCGGATTTTGTGGCCACGTCCAACGCAGCGCCGTGGTCGATGAGGAATTGGGCCATGGCCGCCTGTTTTTTGATCGTGGCGGTGTGCAAGGGCGTTGTGTCGTCGGCTTTTGAACGGGTGTTGATATCGGCCCCGGCATCCAGCAGTATGGCGGCAAGTTCTTCTTGCCCTCCGGCGGCCGCGTAGTGAAGTGGCGACCAGCTTTTGGCAAGGTTCACATCGGCCCCGCTCTGGATGAGCTTTTTGGCTGCTCCGACCTGGCCCCAGCAAGCCGCGTATTGAAGCGGTGTCAGGCCGACCACGTCGGGCACGTCGACCGAATCGGGACGAGCGGTTAACAGGGCGGTCATTTTCTCGACGTCGCCGTAGGAAGCCGCGCGGTGGATGGCTCCGATCCCGCGGCGCGCGAACCACCAAGCGATCGAAAGCAATCCCAGCAGCCCGACTATCGGACACATTGCGATAACCCATGGAGGAACCGACATGCCTTTACCCTTTTCTTGTTTTCTGCTCCGTTTGAAAATCTCGTTTGTCGCCGTTAATCGCTCTGGTTTGCGAAGCCGCAAGCGGCTTTTCGACTCGTCAAGAATTATCGTTGCCCAATAATTGTTCGATTCGCTTAATGAAATCTTGCGGTGCGATGTTCCGCGCCAAAAACCGCTTTTGCCGAGACGTTTCGCCGCAGAGTATATCAAACTGCGATTTCCGCAGCGATAGCTGTCGGCTGAGCACCGCGACAATCGCCTTATTTGCCTTCCCCTTTTCGGGTGCCTGGGTTACAGACACCTTTAGTGTACCACCCTTGGTGCCGGAAATCTCGTTTCTTTTGGCCCCGGCATGAGCTTGCACGGAAAAAATTGTACCATCTGGGTGGGGTTCAACGTGTATCATCGTGGTATGCCATTGTATAATGCGGAGCCAACGCGAACGATTGTTGCCCCCTCCTCGATTGCGAGCTCGTAATCCCGACTCATTCCCATCGACAATTCTTGCAACTCCACGCCCTCTGGACAATTTCCAGCCAGTCGATCGCGGAGTTCGCGGAGGGCTGAAAAATCGCGTCGGGCTGAGTTCATGCCACCGGCCAGAGATGCCATGCACATCAGCCCCTTAATCTTCACGTTTGAGAATCGTTCCAGGCCGTCCAGGAGCGGCTCCATCTTGTCGGGCGAAAAACCGTGCTTTTCCGCATCGCCCGAGATATTGACTTCCAAAAGGATCGGCATTTCGAGGGCCAATTCACCGCCAATTCGATCAGTGGCCTCGATCAGGCGGATGTTATCTGCCGAATGAATCAGCTTTACCAGCGGTAAAGTGCGGCGGATTTTGTTTCTCTGCAGATGACCGATCATGTGCCACTCGATCGGCAAATCGGCCAGGGCCTCGGCCTTGGGCCAGAACTGTTGCGGTCGGCTTTCACCCAAAATAGTGCAGCCGGCCTCGAATACGGCGCGAGTTTCGGCTGGGCCGAAGTATTTAGTAACCGCAACCAAGCTGATTTGCTGTGGATCAGTGCCGGCGCGGACGGCCGCCGCGGCGATTCGGCCACGGACGTTGGCAACATTTGTAGCGATAATTTCAGAGATGTTACTCATAGTCACGATACTTCTGTAATGCTGACTTTGGCCGATGGAGCGTTGCAGAGCAGGATGCAAGTGTCGCCATGGGCAGTGACGCCGGCCACCAATCGATTCAATTCTTCGGGCGAGGCGATAGGCGAAATTTCCAGGTCTTCCAGCAGCGAATCGTCCAGGCGGCTCATCAGATAAATGTGGTTTCGCTCTAGCACGTGGGCAAGTTGTGTTGCTACGGGGGCGTCTTGCGGCGGGTTTTGCCCGATTTCCTGCATGGCCTCCTCGCGCGAGCGGGCTTGGGACAAATGCCGAACCGCCAGACCGGGCTCCTCGGCCAGTTCGCAAACAACGGCAATCGCCCCGTCTTCCTCGACGAGCGCGGCCGCGTTGGCAAGCGCGTGGGCCAGGTTTTGCCAATTCTGGTGGTGTGGACCACCTTCGATCGTGGCCACGACAAGTTTTGCCCGAGCCGCAACGCGATTGTGCCAGGCGTCGTCGAACATGCTTCTGGCCCGCTGGCGGACCTTGCCAAGCTCGCCAGCAACGATCTGCAAAACCTCGTCGCCCGAGCCGGGTATGACTTGTATGGTAAAAGTCACGCCCAAGAGCCATCCTACCTGGTCGGCCTCTTCGGTAAGCCGCCGTTTTATTTCTGCCGATTCGTCGTCGTTTTCCTCATCTTCGATATCGTCAAACTCGACGTCCTCTTCGCATGTATCCTCTTCGTCGATCTCGTCTTCGATATCGCTTCCCACCTCTTCGCCCTGCTCTGCGGGCGATTGATCGTTTAGCGATTGGGCGGCGCGAAAACGCGATTGTGTGATTTTGTCGGAAAAAATCGGGAAAAGCGGGCTGTTGACGCCATAATAGCCAGTTGCCTGGTCGTCTTGGACGCATCCGATGGGCAGGACGAAGTCGGCGTCGGTCAGCACCCGGCTGAGCATGACGGGGTCGCCGGTTTTGGTAGTGGCCAGGTAGGCCATTTGGTCGCCATCTTCCGTGTCGTGCCATGCCGATCGAATCCGTCCCATGATGTCGTCGGGAATTAGCAGGCAAGCGTCATCGTCCGCTGTTTTCGCCTGTAAAACGGTAATTCCGCTCGGATTCACGCCCGATCCAATTAGCATTTCGACCACCGCGGCAACGATTTCGGCCGCACGCGGCAGCGGACTGCCAACTGCCAGCACAATGCGGTCGTCTTCGGTAGTGATATCGGCCAGGGGGGGATAGTCCAACGGCTTGGCTAACACCTCGGCAACCCGCAGCGAGCAGTTTTTCAAGGGCTCCAGACGTGGGCGGTCACATTCGACCAGCAGGCCGTTAGAAGATGATTCGAGTGCGAACGAGGCCTCGCTGCCGTAGCGAACGATCGGATTCATGACGTGTGGAACCGCAAAGATGGGGGTAAGTGGGGGGAGTAAGTACTACCAGCAGCTAGTAATCTTAACATCAGTCTTGCCCAAGGGTCAAGAAGGTCGCAAAGTCGAGGTTTACGCCAGAGGCTGGTTTGAGAATAATGTGTGGTTTGAGGTTTGAGGTGAATGGCACGGATATTTCAGTTTTACAGTGGAATACTAACCCGAAGCGCAAGCGAGGAAGGCGCAACGTGTACCCTTGTTTCACCGTCCCTCGCTTGCGCTTCGGGTTAGTATGGATTATTAGTTTTCACGAAAGACTATAAAAAACATGGATGGATTTATGAGAAACAAAGTTGGTTCTTTACTTTTGGGGCTGTTGTTAGTTGCGTTGCTTACCGCCGGCTGCGGCC
>CAZISU010000006.1:0-19809 GCA_964541935.1 uncultured Planctomycetaceae bacterium
TCCTCGTCTAAAGTGCTTGTCACGAGATTGCCTCCCTTTTATTCCTGCTTCTTGAGATATTATGGTTAGCGACGGGGCTTGTCCCCGCGCGGCGTTGCAAGAAAACACGACGGCAAGCGTCGCCGCTAACTAAAACCTTTTCCAATTACCAACTCACCCCCGAAACCTCTTCATAATCAATCGCACTCCCAACGGAAAAACCCCCAACACCGCAAACGCCACCACGATCTGCGTCAACTGCGAGGGCGTAAACACGGCTCGCATTCCCTCATCGGCCAGTTTCCGCAAGCTGGGCACCCTCGAACCCGCATACACATAAACTGCCGTCCCCGCCAGCATCCCCAACTGGCTCACCCACCAAAACGTCGCCACACGCATCGACGTCAAACCCATCACCAGATTGATCACAAAAAACGGCACGGCCGGAATCAAACGCAGCGCGAACAGATAAAACGCCCCCTCGCGACGTAGCGACTCGTTGAAGCCCGAGAGCCGCTCCCCGAAACGACGCTCGACCGCATCGCGAAAAAGATAGCGGCTCAACAAAAAGGCCACGCTCGCACCCGTCGTCGAAGCAATACTTACCAGAATCACGCCCCGCAAAACACCGAAGTACCAACCATAAACGAGCGTCAGCGCCGCCGCCCCCGGCAGCGACAACCCCGTCACTGCAACGTAAACCGCAAAGGCAGCCCCATAGACCAATATCGCATGCTCCGCCTGATAGCGACGAAGCTGAGTTTCACGCTCCGCCAAACTTCCCAACGTCAGCGCATCGCCAAACCACACATACACCACAACCGCCACGCAAATCACGGCAGCCAAAACCAGCAACTTCTTCCACGCATAAACGCGCCCACGCGTATCCCCCGATTTTTCATGCAAGTGCGGCATCGCCCACCAACGGCCGTTAATAAAAGTAACTATTGAACAATTCGGGTGCCTCGAATCGCCTTGCATTCATAGCTCGCCAACAACACTCTCGGGGATAGGTGCAGGAAAAAATACCGGAAAATGTAATAAATAGCCTGACTCGACTCCTTCGCAATCCTGTCTATTCCGGTCCACCTGCAACCGACGTGCAATCAGCCCATAAATCGCACGTCAAATCTGAACCCCCGCACCGCCTTCACTGTTTTTCGGTGGGCCCACCCACGGCCGACACGGGTAGACAAGATGAGTACAACTATCGGGGACCGAAGTAGATTGCGATATTCCGGCGTTACACGCTTCTTTCTCTTGACACATCGGCGGCGATTAAACTAGAAAGAGGTTATATTCCCCCTCCTTATGATGCTGGCACTCCCGTCCGATCAACTGCAAATATAAATATCAAATCATATTCCAGTCCTGCACAACAAAAAAAGTTCAGAAACGAAAGGTCAAAAGATGTCACAGTCTAAAAAAACCTCTTCCTCCACGCGACGTGGGTTCATCAAATCGACGGCCGCCACCGGGGCTGCCATGGTCGCCTTGCCGGCGATTGCCAAGTCGAAGGCCAGCCCGGCCGACCGTATCCGCGTCGGACTGCTCGGCATGGGCAACCGCATGACGGGCCACCTCCAGAGCATGAGCACCATCAAAGACGAAAACTTCGAGATCGTGGCCGTCTGCGATTGCGACCAGAGCAAGGCCGACTCGGTCAAGTCGCGATACCCGTTCCTGGCCGACAAAAAACTCAAAACCTACAACGATACACGCGCACTGCTCGACGACAAATCCATCGACGCCGTCGACATCAGCACGCCCGACCACTGGCACGCCTTGGGAACCATCTGGGCATGCCAGGCCGGCAAAGACGTCTACGTCGAGAAGCCCGGCGCGCACAACGTCTTCGAAGCCAAGAAAATGCTCGAAGCCGCCCGCAAATACAATTGCATGGTCCAGCACGGCACCCAATGCCGCTCCAGCAGTAAAATTCGCAATGGCATCCAGAAACTCAAGGAAGGCATCATCGGCGACGTTTACATGGGCCGAGCCATTTCCTACAAGCTCCGCGGGCACCTCGGCAAGCACGCCCCACGTCCCGTGCCCAAGGGCCTCGATTGGGACGCTTGGACCGGCCCGGCCGAACCCATGGAGTTTAGTAACTTTCGCCACCGACGCTGGCATTGGCAGTGGAACACCGGCAGCGGCGAAATGGGCGTTCAGGCCATCCATCAACTCGACATTCTCCGCTGGGGCATGGGCCTCGACACGCACCCCAGCACGGTCCAATCGGCTGGCGGCATCTTCGTCCAGCAAGACAGCTCCCGCGAAGTGCCCGACAACCAGGCCACCACTTATCTCTACGGCGACAAGAATAAGATGGTCACCTTCGAACACCGCAGTTGGATCACATCGAGCGAGGCCGACTTCCGCGACCCATATCCCTTCGTGCAACCCGACTTCCCCGTCGGCGCCATCTTCTTCGGCAGCAAGGGATACATGACCTTCCCCGACTTCAGCAGCTACCACACGTACCTCGGCACCAAACGCGAACTCGGCCCCACCGAAAGCGTGCCCGGCTCGCCCATCTCCGACGCCGAGCACTTCCAAAACTGGTTCGGTGCCATCCGCAGCCGCAAAGTCGCCGACCTCAACGCCGACATCGAAGAAGGCTACAAGTCCCTAGCAATGACCCTCTTGGCAAACGTATCCTGCCGCCTGGGCCGAACCATCCACATGGATCCCGAAACCCTACAATGCCCCGGCGACGAAGAAGCCAACAAACTCATCAAACCACCCAGCCGAGCGCCGTACACCGTGCCGGAAGTGGTTTAGCAACCCGTTGAAAAAACAGAACCCACAAGAGGGAGGCTGGGGCAAAGCGAAGCGGTGCCCCAGTCTTCCGCGACCAGGGGCTTTGCTACGCTCATCCTCAGCCACCTTTTTGATTTTTCAACGAACTGCTAGCCCCTTTAATCTGCCTGATAGATAAGGGAGCATTCTCTTTTTTCAAGCCGCCTTCAAAGATCCCGCGGCTCATGAAAATCCTGATCGTGGTCCGCCGCGATTAGTTCTTCAGTGGTTTGCACGACGCGGATCTCTCGCCACTTACCGCTACGGTAGCGGAAGTAGAAGAAAGAGCTGAAGACCAGGAACGTAAACACCAGCACTGCCCAGGCCGACTCGGCCGACATGTCCAACACGTGCAGCATCACGATCAGGATAGGCAGCAGCAGCCAGTGCAGACTGACCGAAATGCACATCGCCCAAAAGGTGTCGCCCGCGCCACGCAGGGCGCCGCTGAAAACCACGACAACCGCTTCGATCAACACATACACTGAAGCTAGTCGGATCATAAAAACGGCCGTCCCAATGGCCTCATCGAAGACGGGGTCCGCGCCGCCGGGCGCGAAAACCGATACCAGCGCCCGCGGGAAGAACGCAAACAGTACCAGGATCACGGCCGAATAGACCCAACCGATTTTCAGACCAGACATCGTAGCCCGATGCGCCGTGTCGGGATCGCCTGCCCCCATATACCGACCCACCAGACTCATGACCCCGATCTCGACGCCGATCAACGGCACGAAGGAGACCATGTCCCAATTGAACATGATCGTGGCGGCCGTCGCGGTGATCGGGCCGTGCGCGTGGAACGTAAGAATCATAGCGGTGAATGCCAGCAGGTTCAGGAACATTTCCAAACCGGCCGGATATCCAAACCACAGCAATTTTCCCATCGCCCCACGGTCGAAACGCAGAGACTGCCAAATATTGTATTCCCGCCGATTCGACGGCCACAGATAGGCCGCGCCCAAGACAATCAAACCGAGCAGTCCGCCGATGATCGTTCCGTAGGCCGCGCCACGGATCCCCATGGCGGGCATGCCCAGCTTGCCGAAGATCAGCACATAGTTCAGGCCCACGTTCGCTATCATGGCAACAAAGGTCGACACCATCACCATTCGCGTCTTACCGATGCCGGAGAAAAAACTGCTCAGACAAGTCCGCAGCAAACCGATGATTGACGCGTAGACCAGAATCCCAAAATACTCTTTCTGATAGACGAGCTGTTCGGCCGAGATCCCGCTTAGATCAAAAGCATGAAGAACAAGCGGCCGAGCCAGTAGAATCACCGGATAGGCCACCAGACACACAAGCATCGCTTGGGACGTAGCCACAGCACAGCGATCCTTGCGCTCGGCCCCAAGATACTGGGCGACCAGTGCTGTCGTATAGCCGATCAGCCCCATAAAGAAAGTCATCATCATGAAGCTGGTCAGCCCGCCCGACATGGCGGCGTTCATCTGCTCGGGGCCAACGCGGGAAAGGAACACCCGGTCGGTGAAGGTCATCACCGTGTCACAAGCGTGAGAAACAACCATCGGCAGCGCCACAGCCAGCAACTCACGTACCCCGCCGCAAGCAAACTCCGCTTGGTTACCTCCACACCCCCGCTTACTCTCATTCGACATCCGGACTCACCTCTCTCCACCTCGGCCACATCTGCACAGTGAATCAAGAATTGTATAAAACCTCTGCTGAAGACACAAGGGAATGCTCACTGTTGATATTGGTGCCGTAGTTCCAACAGCAGAGCAGATAGCATGACAACGCTTGCATCCCCCAGTACTCGTTGCAAATGTGACGCATCAAGTGAATTATATCACCCCATCTTACTCTTCTGTGTCAGGGTGCTTACCAAACATCCCGTCACAAGTTGAGCGGTAATTGCCATCGGCACGATCCATTGAAAACTGAGTTCCTGGCCGCCTGGCAAGACATCCCAATGTGCTACCCATCCGCTCGGCCACCATGCGCCAACGCCGCAGAGGTTGGCGGTGATGAAAGCGATGGTCAAGATCAAACCGCCCAGCAGGATCGCGGTTCGATCCGAAAGGCTCGGTGGTGGTTATGAATGCGTGTCGCAATGTAGCAAAACCGATCCCAGCACGATGCACGCCAACGGCCCTGAGGATCTTAGTAGCTCTAGCACCTGATTGGCAACGCCACGGCTCAACCATGGCCGTCCCCGCTTGGTGACGAATACAAACCCTCAGCGTCCTTGTGTTTGGGTTCTAGCCTTACTTCGATGGCCCTCTTGATGGCTTCGACCGTTTCGGGCCAGAGTGGGCAGCGTTCTCGATTAACCTAGAATCATAGACGTTGCAACTTTCCGTCAACACCCGGCCCCACCGGCCAAAATAGTGAATTTTGCCGGTGATCTTTTTGCCCGTAGCCATTGTTAGCCGCCCCAAGTGGGAAATCGGGATAAGGCTTGGGTGGCCGGTCGATGGCCACTTTACGCTTCTGGGGTTTTTTAGTACACTCAGACATTCGTCACCTCCGATTGTTAAGGTTGATAGGTGACGTCGCCCCGTGTGGCTACTACCGTGCGGGACAACTTGTTTACTACCGTTTCAAGGCCCGAGTAGCATAAATGGTAGTAAACAGAATGTAAGGCCTGCCCGTAAAAGCGACGTAAAGCGTTGCTGCAAAAGGCTTTAAGAACAGCAAGCAAGTAGTTTAACGGTAAATATTGTTAAACTATGGACTTCCCCAAAACGGATCGGGGCGTAGCTCAGCTTGGCTAGAGCGCTGCGTTCGGGACGCAGAGGTCGAAGGTTCAAATCCTTTCGCCCCGACTATTGTTTAGAAAAGGCCGTTCGGCGAATATGTCGAACGGCTTTCTTCTTGCTATATATAGACTTACGTCGCTTAATGTACGGTTCAAACTTATACAATCCAAAAGCTCTCTTCGGGCCAAAGAGTTTGAACGGCGCCAGGTTTCGACCAGATTTTGGCTGAAATCGAAGGCTTTTAGGACGTTTTCCCCTTGGTTCAAATCCTGTTGGGGTAGTGCGCCAAGTTGCTGCTCCGCCTCGGCTTGCTGGGCCTTGAAATCAACTGATTTGGCCGAAAACGTCGATTCGTCGATTGTGCCGGCCAAAAATGTGTTGAGGAGCCGCTCCTGCATGTTGACCAGTTCGGTGTGGCGCTTTTTCAGAGCCCGGCGGCGGTGGCGTTCGAGCTGTTCGCGGTCTGCGAACAGGGCCTCCATCGACTCACGGAACCATGTGGCCGTATCTTCCGAGGGGAATTTGAAGGCTTCGAGGTGCTCGATGATCGCCGATTCCAGGTCGGTTTCTCGCCAGCGGAGCTTGGGATGGTCATCGGGCATGTCATTGTTCCCACAGCGGTAATAAAGATGCTCGCGAATGCCACCGTTGCCCAATTTTCGCTTGATGCGCTCGCCCGTAATGGCAGAGCCGCAATGCTTGCAATGGAATAGGCCACCGGCATATTGCAAATTTGGGCGTCCGGTACGCCTGTTTTTGCCGTGCAGGATATCTTGACAGGTTTCGAATGTGAACCGGTCGATCAGTAATCGGTAGGGTTTTGTGGTTTTGTGGTTTTGTGATCAGTGTGAAATAGGATGAATATTAACCCTTGGTAGCTATATGCATATAACTCATAAGTAGTATATATAGGGCTTATATATAGATAACACACAATCACAAAACCACAAAACCTCCAATCACACCAGTCGTGGAAAAGTTGTTTCCGGCATGGCAATAGCGCAGCGTCATCCATTGGTGGCATTAGGTACTCCCGGCGAAACCCGTCCAATGAGGGGTGGGGAATGGATCGCCTTATAGAGGGCAGTTTGTTTTGAGGGTGACTTTTTTTTAACTCTAACTAACGGAGATTTATTGTAATGCAGACTACCCAGTTTGACATTGAGATTCGGGACATAGATTCGATCCGGCCTTATGACAACAACCCACGAAAGAACGACAAGGCAGTGGATGCCGTGGCCGGCAGCTTGCAGGAGTACGGGTTCAGGCAACCCGTTGTTGTCGACTCGGATGGTGTTATTATCGCCGGCCATAACTGTGCGAACTATCCACCCTTTTTGAAGAAACACGGGCTCTATTTCAGCCAGGCTATAATCTGGGACAAGGAACACCCCGTTTTAAGCCGCAAGGATTTTATGGGGGCGCACGAGTGGTGTTTTTATACATGGAGGGAGGGTGCCGCCCATCGGTTCTACGGTCCCAACAATGCCACCGACCTCTGGCACGTCAAGAAGATCCCGCCCCAGAAGCTCGAGCACTTGACTGGCAAGCCAGCCGAGCTCGCAGTCCGCGCTATTCAGTATTCATCGGTCAAGGGCGAGAACGTTCTCGATCTGTTTGGTGGTAGTGGATCGACGCTTATCGGCGCCGAGCAAACCGGCCGGCGAGCATTTCTGATGGAGTTGGACGAATTGTACTGTGACGTGATTGCGGACCGCTTTCAGCGCTTTACGGGCGTACCCGCTGTACTCCAGCGAACCGGCGAGTCGCCCATTGCGATGAAGCCTCGCGAGGAGAACATGCGATGAGAGAGTTTTCCATTCGAACCGACCGTAAGAAAAGCCCGGCCGAGCCGGGCATTGGAAAGGGTGAGTGTTCGGCGAGCTTTGGCCTACGCCTGTTTGCCGAAGAGTTCGAGCTTCTGCTCGGGCGTGCAAACGGCCCGGAAGGTTCCGCGTTTTGTGCCACGTTTGAAACGGGCCTTGTCGTCCTTGTTGGAAATCTCGCGGATGATGGCGGCGTAGACTGTAGCGTGCGGCGTTGCGGCGCTGGACTTCCACCAGCCGCGTTCGGCGGCAATCTCGATGATCTTCTTGACGCCCAGTTCCCTGTCGGCGTCGACCAGGACCATGAAGGCGGCGGTGATTCCCGAGATCTTTTTTTGCTTGGCCGGTTTGGCTACCTTAGCCACCTTCGCCACAGTTTGGCCCGTGTCGCGGCCTTTGGTAACGGTGGCCTTCTGAGTCGGCTCGGTGGGGGCCTTCGCGGCAGTGGCCGCCGTGGGCGCCGTGGTGGCGACCGGCGCCGTCTTCGTGCGTAGCTTGGGCGTGGGCCGCTTGATGTTTGCCAGATCGGCCTCAGTGCATTGGCGCCGCAGTCGCTGGGCCGTTTTGATGCGGACCTTGCGGCCGCTGATGAGGTTCTTGGCGTCCCAACCGCCGTGCGGATTCTCGGCATCGATACGCACGGGCACCTCAGTGTTGGTTACCTTGGCCATATAGGCCTGTCCGATTTTGATCTCGTTCTTCTTCATCTTCGTTTCTCCGGTAAAAAGGGTTGCTTAGCAATCGCTCAGCTTGAGCAATTCGCGGTAGTAATCGTGGATCATGGAATTGGTGCCTTGGCAATTGTCGAGTTCGAATTGCATGCATTGGGCCATCGAGAAGATGTCCTCTTCGCTGTCGGCCTGTACATGGTGCTCCCGTCCGTCGGGCATGCCCGGCGTGAGGATTGTCACCTCGACGTATTGGCTGTCGCGTTTGCGCAGGGCAGTGGCGTAGTTGCCCGCTGTTTCGCCTTCGAAATCGATTCGTGTTATTCGCATGGTTGTGTTCTCCGTTTGCTTGGTGTTATGCCCACAGACACACATCAGCCATGAATTCCGCGACAGCTCAAGCGCAGTCCGCGCTAATTCGGCCGGATTCTGGAAAGTTTTATGTCAGTCCCGAGAAAGGGCCAAAACATGCAAGAAGATACAAAAAAACCCTTGGAGATTACGGCAATAACGCCGTCCGATTTGGCAGCCGTGCTGTCGAATTCATTTCGGCGCAAGGTTACTGAAGAGCAAGTACTCGAGATCGCCGAAGCTGGCAATCTTCTGGCTGGCGACGGCACAATTAATCTGATCCACTACACGGCGTACCTGGCCGGGGAGATTACTCTTGGCAGCAATTAACCCACAGAATATGAAACCCACCGAACTGATGCGGGTTCTAAACACGGCCGGACGCGGAACCGTGCTTACCGAAACCCGCCTGCGCCGTCACCGCAACCGGGCCGGGTAAGCGAACTCGACCGCCACGCGGCAGATCTATCCGCAAACCCCGAAAAATGGATGCCCTGGAACTAATGGATGCCCTGGAACTACTGTCGAACGCTCAACCGTATCACCCCGCCATCAAAACTCGCCCACTGACCTCCCGAGCCACGTTTTTCGAAAGTTTTTGCACGCTTGCCGGAAGGATACCATGCAAAAACGGCGTCTAACGACCTGCTTTGTTTAAGGTGCTTTGGGTCGGCTAAGGCCACTTGAGGCCGCGAGCGGCGACGTGGGGCGGTTAGTTCTGCGGTGGGCTGGCGTTCCAAAGGCAAAATTGGTGATGTGCATCACAATGGGAACCGAAGTGCCGCTAGCCCTGGGATGCTGCCAGCGATGCCACACCCTTCAATACGCTATTCATCAAACAGTCTAAACGCATCGTCCTCAGCACCCACCCCAGCGAAAACAGCCTCCCGCTCTTCATCGTCATCTTGCATGTCCTCGAATGTCATCATCCAATGCTGGGCCAAGATCGCAACGTCGTCGTCGGTCACACGGCCGTCGCCGTTGAAATCGCCTTGGGACCAGGTGGCAGAAGTTTGCTTTTGCCAGTTGGCGGCAAGGATTTCGGCATCGTGATCGTTAACGGTGCCATCGCGGTTGGCGTCGCCGGGCAACGATGGTTGCGCATTTAGGGACGCTAAGGTTGGCATAAACGCGGATGTGAGGCTGGTTGCGATTGCGACGCCGGGGGATGCTTCCCATGGCCAGCTAGGCGGATGTGGCAGTTCTAGGCCGTCGGTTTTGGTTTGCCGATATGCCGCGGCGAAAAAGGCCAGATCGCCGAGGTTGACGATTCCGTCGTAGTCGAAGTCGGCGATGGCGGCGTATGGGTTGGTCGATTCGGCGACATTTTCCCGATATACACTGGCGAAAAAAGCCAGATCTCCCAGGCCGACTTGGCCATCGTCGTCAATATCATAGATCACCGGCCAGAGGTCGGTGTCGGGCTCGACTCCTAACGTTGAAACGACAGGTACACCGCCAATAACGGAAACTTGAACCTCGCTTAAGCCAAAGTCGTTGTCGACCGGCTGGGGATAATTGCCGTCAGCCACAAGTGGAACGCCAGAATTGGGCTCGGTCGGCTGAAAAAGAATCCTGGCAAGCAGTACGGGTTGGCTGTCACCGGCATCGGTCTGTAAGGTGGCAGCACCCATAGCATTGATCACACCTGCCACGTTGTCGATGGTTCCGGTTTGAACTTGGTCAAACGCGGGGCCGTATTCGATGGACATGGCCGTGAAATAGTCGGGGTTGAAAGTCAAATCTGTTTGAGCCGAGGCGATACCGATATTATCCGTGTCGATCGTGCTGCAGAATACTTCGACATAGAAAGAACTCCATTCGTCGATCCACTGTTCGTTTTCGGGAAGGTCAGCCACCTCGCCGGATTCTTGATTGTCCAAAACGGTAGGTTGACGTACGATAAAAGCTTGTGTGCATGCGTATAGTGGATTCAGCAGTCTTGCCAAGCTAATTACATTGTTGCTTTCGTCGGATTCGACAACCAGATTATCGTAGTCAACGATTGCCAGCAAGTGAGTTGCGCCGATGGGCGTGCTGCTCAGGTCGGCGGCCGACGCGACGCCGCTTGCCTGATTCCAATAAATCGGAGCCTCTCCCGTCAAAGCGGGGCTGATCACATCGTTTATGTCAGTTCCGCTTGCCCAGTAGAGTCCCACGGATGCAGCGGGTGCAGCTCGATCGGATGTGGGCATGGGGCCACCGGCAATTTCGTACTCGAACTCGACTCCGTCGCTGGTCCAGGCAAGGGAAGTCGGCAAGATGTCGGGCTCGGGGGTATTGATTGTTCCCGTGGCTGTTCCTCTACCCGTAAGCTGCGACCAGCCGCCGACATTGATATCCATGGAGCCGTCGAGTCTAAAAGGCCGCTGGGAGGTGTCTAGCGTGCCTGTAATTTGGGTAGGTTCTCCAAACACATCGACAATACCACTGATGATGCCGTTGTCATCTGTGAATTGGCCGCCTTCGGTAAAAGAGAACGGTTGTGAGTAAGTACCCCAGGGCGAGTTTACCACGGCCGTGCCGGACGCGGTTCCACTGACATTGCCTGTGCCGTTAAACTGGTCCGAGTATACCGTTGCGCCGCTACCGGTTGCCGTTCCGCTCCCGATGGCATGAGTTGCCCCTTGGCTTCCCTCTCCCGAAAAAGCACCATCGAAGGAAAATGACACGGTTTTGAAATCTTGCTGAAGAACTGTTATCGACAAGAGGGCCCGCTCCTCCAGAGACTCGAAGTGCAGCGCACGGAGTTTCGTCGACAACGCATGGTGTTTCGATTTCATATTTTTAACAGTCCTCGGTCGTCGAGATGAGACGAACTCAGAGCGTGTTTGTTTGCATGTCATGGTTAGTTTTCCCCGTGCTAATTTAATCTTCAAATAGTTCTAGTCCACCATCGGACTCGCCAATCGCGGCAAAAACTTTTTCGCAAGCATCATCATCGTCATCTTCGATGGTCATCATCCAGTGTCGGGCAAGGATGGCAACGTCGTCGTCATCCACTTTTCCGTCGGCGTTAAAATCGCCCTCGGCCCAGGTCGCGCCAGATGGTTTTTGCCAGTTTTCGGCCAACATCATGGCATCTAGATCACTTACGATGCCGTCACGGTTGGCGTCGCCGAGTAAGATGGGCTGTATTTGCAAACTCGGTGCAGTGGCTTGCATGGCTGTCAGGGTGGGCAATGCGAACTCGGCGCTGATGGTGCCGTTAAGGATAATATGATCACCGGATAGGCCCGTATCGGCGCTGATATCGATGGTGCGAATGAATGGTAGAGCTAATTCAAGTCGACCGGCGCCCATATTGTTTATCAGTAACCCCATGGGAGAGCCGCTGTCATCTAGCGATTTTCCGACCAAGGATATTGTGTTTCCGAAAATTCCAGTTCGGACATCAATGCTTCCTTGTAAAGCGGCAAAGTCGATTGTGCTCTGGTCTAACTGCGACCCGTTGAGTTGGATCGGTTGGTCGGCGGTGAGGTCGAGGGTCATATCTCGGAAGGCGAGATTGAGTCCGGTGACCTGGTTCATCAGACCGAGGTTAGCATCGGCAGTGCCGGCGACTCCACCGATACCTGGAGCCAGCAGTTCTGCGAAGTTGTCGAGGACAATATTAGCTCCGACGAACTTGATGCTTTCTGGATCGCCGAAAGTGTCGTAATTAACAAAGGCTTCAATTATTCCGGAGAGCAGAGCGGTATCGGAGCCGGTCTCTTGCGATTCCAGATTCTGACCAAAAGCAACACCGCCGACAGTGACATGCGCGGGATTAGCCAGCGTGAATGTTATTGCATCCTGCTGCGAGACGGTAACTGTGGGCAAGCTGACTTGCGAGACATCGATCGTGCCGGTGACGACTTGCGGGTTGCCGATCTCACTGGAAACACGCGCTAGATCTTCGTAGTCGAGCGAGAAAACCTGATCGCCGGCGGCGGTGGCCTGGAACTCGATGTATCCCAGTCTAACGTAGTTGTGGTTGATGCCGTTGCCGAGTTCTATGGTGGTGGCTCCGAAGTCATCGACAAGCCCCTGGGCATTGAGAATCTGACCACTTTCGGTGCCCATAGAGGAAAAGGGGCCCTCGAAGTTCAGTGAGACACCTTGTGCGATGGCGTTATCGAAAGCCAGGTCGAAGAGACCACCCAGCAAGCCGCGGCTGACGGGCCCGACAGTAACGCTATTGTCCAGAAGATCCTTCATCCAGATCTCGACGACATAGCTGTGGCCGACGGCGCTGGAAGTAATCGAGTCAGGCAGAACCGTCGTGCTGGTATCGTCTGGCGGGGTGGCAGTGTCGAGAACGACCAGACAGACTTCGACCGTTTTGTCTGGGATAACGGTCACGATAAACTGGTCGGAGACGGAGTTTCCATGGCCGCCGACCTCGGTTGCGGTGACGGTGATATTTGCTGGAGTGCGGTCCCAGGCGGATTGGTAGTCGACGTAAGTGAGCGAAAGGGTCGAGCCCACGATTTCGACTTGGACCAGGGACTCATTATCGCTGGTTGCCGCATAGCTAAGAGGATCATCGTCATTGAAGACGGATGCCAGATCGTAAATGATAGGCCGCGGGGCATCGTCGCGGACAGTTTGATCGGCTATGGGATTGGCGACGGTTGGTGGCACTGACCTGTGCAAGTTAGCGGCCATGATCGTGGCATCCACGTCATCCACTCTCCCGTCGTTGTTAAAATCGCCGTCGGACCAAGTGGCGCCGGATTGTTGTTGCCAATTGGCGGCGAGGACCGCGGCGTCGGCACTGTCGATCACACCATCGCGGTTGGCGTCGCCTGGCAGGGAATTCGCGATGGACTCGTATGCACCGATATCAACGGTTTCGTGATGGATGCGTGGATTGCCGGCGACATCTGTTTCGAGCGGATCACCGTCGGAGTTGACAGCCAGGGCGTTATTGCCGGCATTGACGGCCGTACTGTTGATCCGGGGTCGCAAATCGCCGTAATCGTCATTGGCCGATTCGTCGTTTAGCAGCGTTTCGGGATCGTCGCCCCAGCCGTCACCCCCGTCGTCAGGATCTCGAACGAAGCCGGGATTATCACCAATTAAATTATATCCGCTGTCTTGCGTCAAGCTGCCATAGTAATCCGGGCTGCTGGAGCCCTCGTTTAATGCGATTATTGAATTAGTAGTCGCGAAGGCAAAAAAGGCTTCCGACATTCGCCCTGTTTCTTCGTCTCTAACCCAAGTTTCACAGAGGACTCCTCCGCCTTTTCCGTCCGCCGAATTGGCTGCTATCGTCGAGTTTATGATTGCTGTTTGCGCGGAGTCGATGCGAATCCCACCGCCGTTACGACCGGCTGAATTGGCCGCGATGATTGAATTCGTAACAGTCAGTGTTTCTTCGCTGATATTAATTCCACCACCATTCCACTTGGCCGAATTGCCCGTAATGATGGAATCGGCAACGATCAGAACGCCTCTGGAACTTCCAATGGCCCCGCCATCTCCGAACTGGGTCGAATTCCCCCGGATATTCGAGCCGGTAATGGCCAGCGTTCCAGAGCTACTGAAAACGCCACCGCCGCCCCACTCGGCCGAATTGTGCGATATGGTTGAATCGTTGATCGTCACTGTAGCGTTGGTGTAAAGGCCACCGCCCCAATCAGCCGAATTATCGGAGATGCTCAAACCGTGGGCCGTTATGTTGCCATAATTATTGAAAACTCCACCACCGCCCCATTCAGCCGAGTTGCCAGTGAACGTGGAATCATCAAGCGTAAAAGAGCCATAGTCATTGTATACGCCACCGCCACCCCAATGGGCCGAGTTGTCCGAGAACGTAGATATATTGACCGTCAATGTGCCGGTGTTGTAAATACCGCCACCGTAGTCTACCGTGGCTGTATTATCAGAGAGCGTTGTATTCGTAACAGTCAACGCACCGTAATTACAAATCCCTCCGCCTTTGTCAGCAGAGCCACCGGTAATGCTCATGCCGTCGAGACTGGCGGAAACTTGCGGCTGGATCATAAACACGCGATTATGGCCCGCAGCGTCGAAAGTAAGGAACTCTGCTCCAGGACCTTCAATACTCAGGTCTCCGGCTATAGTCAGTTCACCATTGTCGAGCAATACTGTTCCGCTCACACCGCTTTCGAATCGGATAATATCCTGTTCGATGAATGATCCAGCTACCGCGTCACCCACGGGCTGGTTACGGATGGACGCCTCGAATGCTTCAACAAAAGTCAAGATCCCATCGCTGCTGATAGTTTTCTCCAGGCTTGTGACCACGTAGATCTGCCCCGAACTGCCCGAAGTCGCACCTTCAACGGCACCGATATCAACCTTAGTGTTTTGGATTCGAGCATTGCCCGTAATATCCTCAGTTAGAACCTGCCCCGTAGCGTCCAGAGCTAGTGCATTACTACCTGCATCCAGAGCTGGACTGCCGGGCAAGAGGTAGTAGCCCCATAAACCACTGTCAAATCGGCTGAAATCGCTCAACAGGGGATCTAATGGCATAGTAGATAAACCTACCTGATTACCATCTACACCATCTTCCAGTCCCGACTGGTCTGCCCCATCGCCTATCAAGTTATTGGAACCAGACAGAAAATCACCTGAATGAAAGATGTCTGGTCCGGAAGAAGCATTATTTCCTGCCACAATCGTGTTGTTCAGTTCGGCGGGTGAAGACCAACTGGATATATAAATCCCGCCACCCTGATTGGCAGAATTTACAGATAGCGTAGAGTTCGTAACAGTCAATGTACCTTCATTGTAAATCCCGCCGCCTTGGTTAGCAGAGTTGGCCGAGAACGTGGAGTTCGTGACTGTCAACGTGCCATAACTGTGAATCGCTCCGCCATTATAGCTGCTGGAATTATCCGAGAATGTTGAGTTCGTGACTGTCAACGTGCCTTCATTGTAAACGCCGCCGCCGTAGCTGTAATTACCGACAGTCGAGTTTCTTGATACTACACAATCTATGATTGTCAACGCAGCAGTGTTGTAAATCCCACCACCATCTCCAGCCGATCCGCCTGTAACTGTCAAGCCGGAGAGTGTCACATCAGCATTGATGTAAAACACACGACTAAGATTATTCGCATCCACGCTGAGGGATGACAAAGCCGAAGCGTCAATCACAACGGGTTGATTGAGCAGCAACTCCCATCCAGAGAGTTCAATCACATTTCCATCAAGAGCAGCATCAAAGGTGATTGTGCCGTCACCGACTCCGGACTCCGAATAGAAAATCGCTTCGCGGAGCGTGATCTCGTCATCATATAGATCGAACTCATCGTCAGCTACGGTCACGAGCAGCGAAGGTGTCTCGCGGCCGGGGGCCGGCGGGCCTTGGAACTCGTAGGCGCCGATATCGACCGTGCCGTCTGCAATGCGCGGACTTCCGTCTCTGTCGGTTGTGAGGGGATCTCCTACCGAGTCGACCGCCAATAGATTGCTGCCCAGATTGATCGCAACAGATTGGTCTGTAAGGCGTAAATCCCCCGGATCATCATCAATGGTTCCCCAACGGCCATCCGCTCCGGCCGAAGGTGTACGCACAAAACCAGGATCATAATTTATCAGATTATTTTCACCAGTGTAACTGCAATCAATATCACTTCCGAAGTTTAAGTTCACTATCGAATTATTGATTGATAGTGTGCCATAGCCGGAAATACCACCGCCGCTGCTGGCATAGTTAGCCGTGAGCGTGGAGTTCGTGACGATCATTGTGCCGCGATTGGAAATAGCACCGGCACTGTCGACGGCCGAGTTGGCTGAGAACGTGGAGTTTGCGACTGTTACTGATCCGCTGTTGCTATTGTAAATTCCACCACCACTGTACGTGGCCGAGTTGGATGAAAACGTCGAGTCAGCAACAGTCAATGTGCCTTCATTGTAAAGGCCGCCGCCTCTGGTATATTCACCCGCGGTGTGGTTATCCACAATCTCGCAGTTTTTGACGAGCAACGTAGCGGAGTTGAATATTCCACCACCATCTCCAGTCGATCCTCCCGTAATTGTCAGGCCGGAGAGTGTCACATCAGCATCGATGTAAAACACACGACTAAGATTATTCGCATCCACGCTGAGGGATGACAAAGCCGAAGCGTCAATCACAACGGGTTGATTGAGCAGCAACTCCCATCCAGAGAGTTCAATCACATTTCCATCAAGAGCAGCATCAAAGGTGATTGTGCCGTCACCGACTCCGGACTCCGAATAGAAAATCGCTTCGCGGAGCGTGATCTCGTCATCATATAGATCGAACTCATCGTCAGCTACGGTCACGAGCAGCGAAGGTGTCTCGCGGCCGGGGGCCGGCGGGCCTTGGAACTCGTAGGCGCCGATATCGACCGTGCCGTCTGCAATGCGCGGACTTCCGTCTCTGTCGGTTGTGAGGGGATCTCCTACCGAGTCGACCGCCAATAGATTGCTGCCCAGATTGATCGCAACAGATTGGTCTGTAAGGCGTAAATCCCCCGGATCATCATCAATGGTTCCCCAACGGCCATCCGCTCCGGCCGAAGGTGTACGCACAAAACCGGGATCTATCTCGATTATATTGTGTAAACCATCAAAACTGCCTTGGATGTCATTCCCGGAGTTAAACCATAAGATAGAATTGTTAACAGTTAGCGTGCCATCGTTAAGGATGCCACCACCTCTGTATGTCGAGTTAGCCGAGAGTGTGGAATTGGTAACGGTCGCTGAGCCGTTCCAGCCATTGTAAATCCCACCGCCAGCCCAATTGGCCGAGTTTCCTAAGAGAGTGGAGTTTGTAACTGTCAAGTTGCCTTGATTATAAATCCCTCCACCGTCGGCATTAGACGAGTTACCGATGAGCGTGGAGTTTGCGAGAGTCATCGTGTCCGCGTTGCAAATCCCGCCGCCACCAGAGTAGTAGTTATCCCAGTTGTTCGAGAGCGTGGAGTTCGTGACGTTTAGAACACCATCGTTGTATATGCCACCGCCACTCTGAGCCTCATTATCCGATAGCATGGAACCTGCGACTGTCAGTGTGCCATTGTTATGAATCCCGCCGCCGGAAGAACCAGATGAGTTGTCCAGCAACGTCGAGTCTTCCACGGTCAAAGTGCCGTCATTCAAAACACCCCCGCCATTTTCAGAGTGCGAGCCTCCCGTCACCGTCAGCCCCGATATTGTTGCCGTCACCCCTGCGGGAACATAGAACACACGGCTTTGTTCATTGGCGTCGATTGATAGTAGTTCCGTTCCAGGACCGTCGATTGTGACATCGGAGTTGATTTCAAGTTGTGTGCCGCCGAGTGTGATGACGGCCGGGCCGGAGGTGTAAAGCGATGCATCAAAAGTAATCGGGTCGCCAGGATAAAGGGGGGCTAAAAGAAGTGCCTCGCGGAGCGAAAGGCTGCTGTCCGTAGCGACCGTGTCGATGAGATTCGTAACGACCGGGGGCACCGGGGTGATGTCAATCGAACCGCTGTAGACTGGGCTGGGATTGCCAACCATGTCGAAGTACTGAACCGAGACGGTAATTGGCCCACCGCCGGCCGCATTTATCACCGATTGCGGTAGCGTGAGGTCAAATGGGCTGCCCGAATACGGATGAATGTTGCCCCAGCCTTGGCCGTTTAAGCGATACTGCATCCCTTGGACGCCTCCGGCGTCGGATGCCGACGGATCAATCCGCACGACCGGCGCATCGAGCGTTTCCGCGTCGCCATCGAAATCCGTGACACCTGAGATCGAAACCGAACCGGTGGGCGGCGTGATATCGTAAGTGAACGAATTGGAGTATGACCTGGTGTTGCCCGAGGTGTCTTCGGCGGTGACGCTGAATGAAACGTACGTGGCTTCCGGCGTACCCGTCAGGTCGATACTATTGCTGAATGAACTGCTATAAAGATCGTTCCAAGTTTGGGTGTGATTCGAGCCGTTGTTCCAATTGATGGTAACCCGTTCGAGATGTGTGTTATCCGATGCGGAGATGTTAATAATCGGCTGAGCGACCGTAGCCGAAACGTTGGGATTCGTGGCTGGGCTTTCGAGCAAATTGAAGTACTTGGTGTCGAAGATTTCTTCGCTGCCGGTGCTCGGATTATTGGCCGAGATATCGATCTTCCATTGGCCGCAGTAGTTCTCGGCAGAGTGACCATCGATATCAATCGAACTTCCCCAAATGTAATTATCCCAATGGTCATATCCGGAATCTCCAGGATCGGGAATCGTCGAACTTCCCTGAGTATAGAGCGATCCATCGGGTCGATACCATTTCTTGGAGAATGTAAATTCCTGATCGAGATTGATAAACTCCCCCCACCAGAGCATCTGGTCGTCGTTTTGATGGAACGTGCTGGTCGGGTTGATCGGATCCCAAGGATCGTCATCTTGCATATCCTCTGCCATTAGCGATTGTGCGAGATGGTGCCAGGGAGTAGTGTCTGGGTTCACGGTAACAGTAGCCGAATCTGTATCCAGAGTGCCCGAGTTATCAGTCACCTTGAGATACACGGTTTGGTTGCCCGCTTGATTGCCATAGTACACAGGCGAAACTCCCGAGGCATCGTCATACTGTCCATCGCCATCAAAGTCCCACAAGTAGGACACGATAGATCCGTCCGGATCCGGATCGTAAGATCCCGAGGCGTTAAGCGTTACGCTGTCATACTGATCGCACGAATAAGGTCCACCGGCATCGGCGACGGGAGCCCCGCTGTCTGCCCAGGATACTAAGTCTGTCTGCAGGTTGGACAGAAATGATTTGTAATCACTTGCAAGACAATTGTGGAGTTGTTCTCCGCCCCCATCAGTATAGGAATAGTCGGCCAGAGGTTGCAGAATGTCAAGGTAGGCGTTTTTTGTCTCTTCAGATGCGCTGGATTGGGAAACTTTGGAAGCATACCCCTCAATGCCGTTCATATTTGCAACTAGTAAGCTCAATTGAAATTCGGCGCTGTCTATCTTTGTATCCAAGTGGCCTTTTTCTACGGAGGAGATTTCTCCATCCAATATTGATGAACGAAATACTTCTGTTAGGTCATGTAGGGCGTTTCGCGAGTCTGAAACGCTATCAGCCACATTCTCGGCAGCCGACTGCGCGGAGTACCATACATCCCATTTGTCGGCCGCATCCTCTAGAACTAGTATAAAATCCCTCATCGCGTCCCAAAGATTGGATGTGCTCGTAATGGTGGATTTGATGCCGCTCGCCGTGGTGATCCAACTGCCCCAAGAACTTGGGTTGAGAGCGGATATGCTTATGCCATCGAGTTGCCACAAAGCATCAACGATACCGAGTGTTTTTTGAACCGCCTCAGCCATCGTTTCGTCGGCACCATAAAGATCTCTTAGCTCCGGTGACACTTCGTTGTTGTATTTGTCAAGGCAGGTGTACGCGTCGTAAAGCGTCTGGTAAGCGCCGACAAGTCGACTATCATTGATATTAGAATAATCGACTGTCAAAGATAGATCGAATATTTCCAGATCATCCCAGCCACTATT
>CAZISU010000007.1:0-19747 GCA_964541935.1 uncultured Planctomycetaceae bacterium
CGCTTATGGTGGCAACCTCATAAAAAGTTGAACCGCCGTCCGTGTTGCGATATATGACTCGCTGAGTCCATCCCTCGCCCGCACCTTGAACGGGCAGGTTGAGAAGTTCGATGCGGCCGGCGGATGTGGTTGTCACCGAACTGGCTATGGGCGTGGGGCGGCTTTCGCGGGACGCATTTTTAAAGGTTATGTAGTATTGATAGTTGCTTCCGTTTCCGCCGAACGAATCTTCAACCAGGGCGGCTCCCGTGGCTACGGTACCGTCGTCTGTAAAGGTCGTCGTCGCGTTGTCGTCGATTGCACCGAGGTAGGAATAGGTGGCGGTTGTCGGATCGGCGGGGTTGACCGCTGTTCGATAAATATGGCGAGATTTATATTTACCCGAGGCATCGGTGGGCACGTTGGTCAAAACGTTCGAATCCTCGCCGGCTCCGACGATGCCCGAGAATTCGGCAGAGGCCATGCTCTCACTGCTGATGAACGGGGGAGTCGCGTCGCCGGAGTCCGTATTGCAAAAAACAACCTTGTAATAATAAGTGCCGACGGGCAACGTTGCCGCACCGCCGGTAGTCGTGCCGGTTGCCGTGGTTGGTCCTGCCGCCGCATCCGGCACCGGGGCCACGATAGGCGTATTGATCGCGGCCGTAGCGGGTGGATAACTATAACTATCATCGCCCAGGATCGCGCTCTGGATGATCTCGGCCGTGGTGGCATCTGTTCCCGCGGAGGTCA
The DNA here is from genome assembly GCA_964541935.1 of uncultured Planctomycetaceae bacterium. Taxonomy (GTDB): domain Bacteria; phylum Planctomycetota; class Planctomycetia; order Pirellulales; family Thermoguttaceae; genus JAFGTN01. The sequence goes on from CAZISU010000007.1 coordinate 733, forward strand.
GGTTGCCTTCGAGGTAGACGTTCTGCGTGGCCTGTGCCACTTCCGCTCCGCCCAGACGAATCTCCAGCGGCACGAGCTCCGTGCGTTGAACCTGATAATCGTCGTCGATGCCGAAACCCAACACGCGGTTGCCGGTGATTGTGGTCAGTTGGTTCTGGGAGTTGAGCTTGAAGATGCCGTTGCGGGTATACATTTGCCCGCCGTCGGCGCCTTCGACAATATAGAACCCGTCGCCCTGGATTGCCATGTCCAAGGGGTTCGAACTGATTTCGATTGTACCCTGATTGAAATTGGGCGTAATCTCGGACACCATCGTACCCAGGCCGGTTTGCCGCGGGTTGGTGCCGCCGCTGCCGGAGGTGGGCGCCGAGCCCAGGCCCAAGGTCTGAAGGAACTGCGAGGCAAACGCCACTTCCGACGATTTGAATCCCACGGTGTTCGAGTTGGCCAGGTTGTTACCCACCACGTCGATGGTGGTCTCGGCGGCCGTCAAACCGGTCAAGGCCGTACTTAGTGCAGAAGCTAAACCCATTTTTATATCCTCTCCTGTTGAGTGGAGTTTTACTTATTTTTACGTTTTAGGGGACAGTATGGTGAGGTAATGTTCAAGGATCAATGTCCGATGTTCAAGTCTCAAGTTTATTCTTCAATGGCGACGACCGCCGTCTCGACATTATCCGACAGCACCGATGAAACGTTGGCCAGCGTGATCTTGTGATCGACGGATTTGGCGGGTTCAGTTTCTGCGAGCGTTTGCGGATCGAATTTCGCCGGGATGTTTTCGGTGAGTATCAGCATGGGAGTGCCGTCTTCTATCGAAACCCGCTTGACCTGGCCGGTCACGACCTTGTCGTTTTCGGACAATCCCAGAACCGACTTGCCGATGAGTTCTTGCGCGGCGGAAAGCCGAACGGGCAGTTCTGTCACGTCGACTTCTTCGTCAGACCTGTTGTTGAGTATTTCTCCGACGCTCTTGACGCTTACGGTGTGTTCGACCTCGTGCTCGGGGATGGTCAAGCCCGATTCCGGGTCGACTGCTTCGGAGACGGTTTCGGTGACGATCAGTTTCGCTTCGTTGTCTTCGATCAAAATACGGTCGACCGTGCCTTGGATCCGTTTGTTCTCGTCGGAAAGAGCCTCGACTTTTAGTCCGATCATACCGCTGGCCATGGTGATACCTTGGCCGAGCATTAAAGATTCGAGGGACTCGGATAGCTTGTCGTTCGATGCGATCTCGCGGATCTGGCCAATCTGGCCGAGCATCTGCTCGTTGTCCATGGGATTCAAGGGGTCTTGATTTTGCAATTCCGTGATCATCAACTGTATAAAGTCACCCGTCCCCATATCGCTGAACGCGTCATCTGTGTTTGTCGATTGCGTGGTCGAATTAGTTGTCGATTGGATTTCCATTTCCAACTCCTCGATAGTGTTGTTTTTCTCTCGTACTACGCAACGAAATCGAGCTGCGCGGCTTCGCCCAGGCGTCTTGCGTGTGGCGTATGTAGGATGTCTTCGCTTGCCGTTTCCGCGTCACCCGCAGCTTGCGATGCCGCTTGCCGGCCGGCGAATCGTTGGTTCGACTGTTGTTGGTCGTCCGCGCTTTGCGGCGAACCATCGTTGTTTCCGCCCGAGTAGTCGACGTCGAACTGCTGGACTTTGATGTCTTGCTGAGCCAATCGATCTCGCAGCGCGGGCAGGTTATCCAAGAGGATGTTTTTGGCCGCCTGGGTGTCGGTTTCCATTTTTGCGGTCATAACACCGTCGCGGACGGTGACTTCCAGGCTCAGCGAACCGAGCTCCGAGGGGTGCAGACGCATCCGCAGTGTTCCACCGTCACGCCCGAGGCCTGCAAATGCTTTGGCCACGCGTTGTACAAATCGCACGCGGTCTGTCGTGTCGATTTCCTCACCGCCCGCGGTTTGCGATGCGGCCTCGCTACGGATTTCCTGCGCGTCTGCTCCGCGTTGTGAAATGGCTATATTGTTCTGGCCGGGCTGGTTCGAGGTGGCTTTGGAATCGGCCGTGTCGGCGTCGCTTGCATCGATGGCGGCAATTTTGTCTACTGCGTTTTGCGCTGACTTGAACGCATCGCTTTCGGCAGCGGCCGTAGCGGCCAAGGGTGCGTCCGCGGCTCGATCATCGCCTTCTACGTTGGTTTCGACCCGATCGGAAGCCTGGCGATTCTTTTCATGAACGGATCGATCGGCAGCAGCGACTTGCGATTGTGCCGAGACGTCTCGCGTTAACGTCTCTGCGCTCGTGTTTACCGCCGATGCCACTTCGTGCGCAGCTTCCTCAGCCGCATCGGACTCGCTGCCCGTTTTCGCGTCGCCCGTATTGTCGAGCGTTACATCCAGGTAATCCGCGTCGCCGTCCCGTTGACTGTTGGCCCCTTGGCTGTTGGAAAGTGTCTCGGCGGGGCTTTCTTGCGTGGCGACTTCAGACGCGTCGGCGGCAGCTTTTGCTTGCGCGGTCTGTGCGGCGTTGCCCGAGTTCGTGAGAGTCTCGAGCCCCGTTTCAGCAGCCATGCTCTCTGCGGCCATGCTCTCTGTGGCCTGCTCCGATTGAGCACCGCTGGTATCGCTTGGAAGTTGTTCCGAGGATAGTTCTAACGCTTGGTTCGCTTGAAGGCTTTGTTGAGAGTTTTCCGCGACAAGTTGCGCCACCAGTTCAGCGTCGGCCGAGGTGGTTTGTGTTTCTTCCGTTTCGCCGTCACCCGCAGCAGGGCTTTGCGTCTGGTCGGCATCTGTCTGCCGATCGTTTCCACTATCGGCGTTTATTTCTCCGCTGTCGGATGAGCGAGAATCATCTTGCGAATTATTTTGTGAAGATGCGTTTTTATCATCGGCGATGGAGTCATCTCGCCGCTCCGCGACGCCATCGCTTCCGCTTGAGTCTTCGGCGTGACGCTCGCGCCGCTCGCGTTCGGGGCGTTCGGAGCGTTCGGGACGTTCATCGCGATGTGTTTTGGAATCCGTTTCGTTCGAGCGTCGCTGGGCGCATGAACTCGAAGCCTGCGGCTGATACGCTTGACGCAGATGATCGTCGAACGACTCGCCCACGGATTGCTCGGTAGAGAAGTTGGCGCCACCGCGTCCGCTTTCCACGGGCGAAGGGCCGAAGAAGTTTTCTGTGTTTATGGGTGACATATATTGTATCCCGTTAGTGTGGTCTTGCCACGTCGGCCTTGTTAATTGTCGGGAGTCGGTTTGTTTTCCAGCTCTGCGAGCGTTTGTTCGGCCAGCAGTGCAATCGGTGTGCCCAGGCGAATTCTTCGCAGGATGTCGGCGAGTTTGGTTGCTTCGTCGGGCGTAACGAACTCGGCCGTAATTTTCTTGAGCTTCATGGACTCCATACCCGAAACAAGCATCACCGTCTGGTCGATTTGCCCGGAGTCGTAAATTTTCAGCAACTGTTCTTTGGCTTGTTTGGGCTTCATGTTTTGCAAGATAACGATATTCTCTTGCAGGCCGTTGCTTTGCTGAAAATCTTTGAGTTCGGTCAGTTTTTTTTCGAAAGTATCACGCACGAGCTTGAAACTGGCGGATTCGTTATGCTGCTTGCCTTGCTTAAAGAGCAACTGTGCCGTGTCCTGGCTGAGAGCCTGCTCGCGTAGTTCCAGGTTACGATTTTTAACGGCCCGGGCCTCGACGATCTCTTCGAACGACGGTTGCTCAGGAGCGATCTCTTCCTGGCGTCGCAGTTCGTCGCGAGTGACAGCTACCATCTCCGTGCCGCGAGCGATGGCCATCATCTGTGCGACTTTCTCATCGTCCATACGCCAGCTTTTCCAGAACTATGCAAAAATCATGGTCTGGGCAATCAACGTCCCCACGACGAAACAAATCGCCAGCAAGGACATTGCGCGAATCAGACTTGCGATCATTTTTTTCATAATGAAACCTCTTCACGAAGTTTTCTGAGCCCGGCCACTTCGTCTAGGATCTTGATCTCGCGTCGCCCTTCTTCCTCCTGGTGGCGTTGCATTTGCCGCTGTTTGAGCTTCTCCAACACGTGCACCTCGCGGTTGGCCTCGACCAAATTCTGGCGACGTCGCTCGATTTCGGTAGCGACCGCCTGGCGTTGCTTGATCAAGTGTTGTTGCTGCGCGCGAAGCAGTATCTCGAAGCGTTGTGTATCGACCAGCCGGTCGACGTCGATAGTGCCCGGCCCGACGGCCTCGCGGCACTTGAGCGACAGTTCGGCCAGGTTTGCTTCAAGCTCTTTCTGTTGGTTTTCCATAATCTCATCGGCCTGATACGCTTCGGCAAGTTCGCCACGACGTTCGTCACGGTCGGCCTCTCGCAGCCGCAATAATGTCGCCAGGCGAAACTTGAACTTTGCCATCTATCCTCTAACCTCTATTTCTTTATCGGGCCTGTTGTTGCTGCATCTGTGGTTGCTGCGTCTGTTGTTGGGCCTGGGCCGTCTGTTGGTTTAGTTGGGCGGCGACCTGCGCTGCCTTTTGCCCCAGTTGTATTAGCCCGGCGCGGGCGTCTTCCAGGCTCGATGATTCTTCGACCTTTTGTTTCAGGTAGGCGTTGATATGATCCTGGAGTTCGATCGAAATGTCGACGGCCCGATTGCTGCCGCTACGATAGGCTCCAATGGAGATCAGATCTTCGTGATCGCGGTAAGCGCCCGAAAGCTCGCGCAGGACCACGGCCGCGTTGCGGTGTTCTTCGTCTGTAACGTCTGGCATGAGGCGGCTGAGGCTTTCGAGTACATCGACGGCCGGATAGTGGCCCTTGGCGGCCAGTTTTCTCGACAGCCAAATGTGGCCGTCCAACAGCCCGCGGACGGCGTCGGCTATCGGTTCGTTGGGATCGTCGGCCTCGACCAGTACCGTGTAGAAAGCTGTGATGCTGCCGCGGTCGCTTTGTCCGGCCCGTTCGACCAGACGCGGCAACATGGCGAACACGGAAGGCGGATAGCCACGCGTTGTGGGCGGTTCGCCGACGGCCAGACCGATCTCGCGTTGGGCCAAGGCGAAACGCGTAAGCGAGTCCATCAGCAACAAGACGTTCTTGCCCTCGTCGCGATAGTGTTCGGCCATAGCCGTGGCGGTCATGGCGGCTTGCACGCGAACCAGGGCCGGTTCGTTGCTGGTGGCAACCACAACGACGCTCTTGGCCAGGCCTTCGGGGCCCAGGTCGCGTTGGATAAAATCGTTCAGCTCGCGGCCACGTTCGCCGATCATGGCGATTACGATCACGTCGGCCGACGTATAGCGGGCCATCATGCCCATGCACACGCTTTTGCCCACACCCGAGCCGGCAAAAATACCCAGCCGCTGGCCACGTCCGCAGGTCAAGAGCCCGTCGATGGCGCGGATGCCGGTCGCCAGCGGTTGTTCGATTCTGGGCCTATCGCAGGGGTGCGGCGGGTCGCGGTGGAAGCGGGCACGCTGGCTTAGTACCGGCTGAGGGCGTCCGTCGACGGCCTCGCCTTTTGCGTTGAAGACGCGGCCCAGCAGTTCGTCGCCCACACGCAGCCAGCGCGAAGTGCGTACCAGGCGCACGCGGTTGCCGCGACGCACACCCGTCAACTCGTCGAAGGGGTAGACCAGCGTAAGGTTGTCGCGGAAACCGATAACCTCGGCTTCGAGCGGCCCGCCCGCGTCGCGTTCGATGGAAACCAATGCGCCGACCGGGGCCGGGAAGCCGGCAACTGAGGCCGTCATGCCGACCGTGCGCGCCACACTGCCGACCAGCTTGATGGGCATCACGCCATCGAGTTGGTCGATCATGGTACTGTCAAGTTGTTCGCTCGATGCGAGCATGCGCCAATGTCCCTGGGGTTAACTTGTCTTAGGTCAATTCTTCTTCGATACGTGCTAACTGGGCTTCGAATTGCTGATCGATTACGCCGAACTCGGTCTCGACACGCGTGCCGCCAGGTGAAATGTGATCGTTTGCCACCAACTCGGTCGGGGCCAGCCCGGAAAGCTCCTTGGCGATCGACTGCACCTGGTCGCCGAGCGTTTTGTGATCGGCCGGGTTGAGGTGTACGCGGATCTGGGCGCTGCCGGCCGCCAATTCCAAGGCCTCGCGCACCAGCGTGAGCGTCAAGTCGGGCGTCTCGGGAAGGTGGCGACGGATGAGACGTTCGGCAATGGCCGTGGCCAGATGCACGCCGCTTTTTTCCCAATGGGCCAGCCAGGCTTGCTTCGAGTGCTGGATGCCCTCAACGGTTTGTCGCATGGCCGGCATGAGCGTGGCCAACTGCTGTTGCAACTGTTTGCTAATCTCTTCAGCGGCCGCGCGGCGTCCCTCGGCTTGGGCCTGCTGCTTGATCTGCTGAGCCTCTTGCTTGGCTTTTTCCACAATCGCCACAGCTTCGTCGTGGTACTTGCCCAGCCGACGGTCGGCCTCGTCGGCCATGTCCGTAAAGTTATAGGCCACGCCGTGGATTCCAGCGTTGCGATCAGTTGCTTTAATTACGGTTGGCATTTTTGAGGTGTCAGGTGTCAGGTGTCAGGTGTCAGGTGTCAGGTGTCAGGTGTCAGGTGTCAGGTTTGAGGTTTGGACATTCATCCTCCATCCTCTCGCACATCATGCAGTCAATCCAATGGCTCCTTCACGGCGGCCGACTTGTAGTTTGATTTTCCCGGCGACGTGCAATTGCTCGACGGTTGCTACCAATCGACGACGGGCTTCTTCCACGTCGCCGAGGCGAATGGGGCCGATGTTTTCGATCTCCTGACGGATAGCGGCCGAGCGAGTCGTGGGCATTTGCCGCAGCACGCGGTCCATGAGATGCCCCGGGGCACCGAGCAGGGCCAGCACTAGGATCTCGGGACGAACGTTTTCGTTGACGGTGTACAAGGTATCCGCATCCATCACGGCCAGGTCGGTGAAATCGACTTTTACCGGTTCGGGCTGTTGCGAAAAACGTTGGTCGGGGGTGTGTTGCATGGGCAGGATGTCCGCGGGGGCACTGGTGGCAAAGCGCTGTGCCAGGCGATGGTCGCGGGCGGCCAGATTGTTGAGGATGGTGGATCCGACCTCGCTGTTGGCGGCTTCGAGGATGCTAGTCACGGCCGGCACGCCAGCCACGCGGCGACGTTCCATGTGGATTTGTTGCGCGAGGCGTTTTTGTAATTCGCGCTCGACTTCGACGAGGATTTCCGGGTCGGTTTCCTCCAGATCGACGAGCCGACGAACCACCTCGGCCTGCATGTCGGCCGGAAGTTTCACTAGTACATGGCCGGCTCGTTCGGGAGGCATGTGCGAAAGCACCAGGGCGATGGTCTGCGGCCGTTCGCTAAGCAGGATGTTTGCCAGACGTTCGCTTTCGGTGTCGTTGAGGAACTCGAACGATGGGCTGCCTGCGTTTGTGGCCCGCCCACCATGCTGCCCGTTAGACTGTTCGCTGGCCTGCACGTCGAGTGGGTTGTTGCCCGCCGTTTGCGCGAACTGCTGCGCCAGTCGCCCGTCCAGTTCGACGCCCGCATTATATGCACCGTGGCGTTGTGGGGGCAATCCGGGCCCCAGGCGGAAGAACTCTTCGATAACTTGCTGTTGTTCGGCCGGGTCGATGTCATCGAGTTCGATGACTGCCTGGCGCACGTGGCTGGCCTGGGCCGGCCCCATCTGGTCCAAGAGCGTATCGACCGTGTCGCGATCGAGGGCCGAGATCAGAATGGCCGCTTTGCGCATGCCGTCGCGACTTGCTTCGCCCATGCGGTCCGTCGGTTTGTCTTTGGTTACGGTGCTCATGTTTTATGCTCGCTGTTATACTTTCATGGTCGGCGTACCGATCCACGTTCGCAGGATATTGGCTGCGGCGTCGGGGTCTTCGTGGACCAGCTCCGAAAGTTCGTCGCGAAGCGAGGCACCGCCGGCGGCGAATCGCGCCAGGCGACGTTGCTGTGGGTCCGCGCCTTCTTCGCCGCCTCCGTCACCAGGGGCAGCCGATTCCATGGCCAAAGCCGTGCCGGGCTGCTGGGCCGTGCGCGATTCGAGGGGCGTCGACTTGATCATCGAACGCAACATGCTCAAACTGACGAAGGCCAACACGACGACTCCCAACATGCCCCAGTTATCGGCAAACCAGCTCATGGCCGTCGAGGTCATGGCGGGCTCGGGGAGCGGCTCCGGCTTGATATCGCGGTCGACGGTGACTGTTACCTGGGCCGTTTTGTCGGCCACGTCCTTCATGTCGGGAAGCACTCCGGCAGCCACATCTTTAATTTGGGCCGTCACCCGTTGCTCGATCGGTTGTATGTCTTTCGCTTCCGGCTCCTTCGCCTCTTCGCCTTCACCCGGGGGATTTTCTTGTTTCCAGATTTTCACCAGATGACTGTAGGGCACAACAATCGAGGCCGAGGCCCACTGCGGTGTCATGCCCACCGAAACTGTGCTCTTTTGCGTCTGGGCGACGAGATTGGTAGTCGTCGATTCCGATTCGCTCTCGTTCTCTTTCGAACCTCGACCGGCCGACGCGCTGCGAATTGCCGTCGCCTGATTGGACGAGAAGCCCGGTCGACCGCCGGGAGCGGCCCCTTCGTGGTCGCGGCTAATCTCCTTGCTGGTCGTTGTTATTGCGGCCGTTTCTTTCTTGTTGGGAGTGAACGTCTTGGACGCCGTCGATTCGATGGTGTCGAGTTTAACCGTCACCGCCACCTTGACCCCGTCAATCCTCGACAGCAACGTGCTGATTTTCCCTGTGTAATCTTCCTCCCAATTGCGCGTGTTTTCCAGATACTCGACACCAAAGACACCGCTATGGGCTTCGCTGTCAGCGGCGTAGGAAGTACCTGTCCCCAGATTCACAACCGTCACATCCGCTGGATTCATCGGCGAAATCGCGCTGGCGACCATGTTTCTAATGGAAGCAACCGTCTGCTTGGGCAGCTCGATATTATCGCCGCTGGGTTTAACGACCACGGAAGCGCCGATGGAGACTTTTTTGCGGAACCCGCGCCCGCTGGATTTATCGTAGGTAACCGCCGCGTTCTCGACATTGGGAAGGCCGGACACCCAGAACCCCAGCTTCTTTTCCAGGGCACTTTTCGCGCGCTGCTTGCGGGTGCTGGGATCTTCAAAGATGCTACCGTTCGATATACTGCCGTCCGGGTCACCCCAGCCGGCCGGAATCGCGTTACCCTCGGCCAACGCCGTCATATATTCAGTCTCGCGTCCGGCCGGGATCTTGATCTTCATGCCGTCCAACGTGCAGCTAAGATTCTTGGCACCCAGGGCCGCCTGAATTCGATGGAACTGGTCGGGCTGAAAGGCTTGGCCGTTCATCAGATAAACACCCGATGGCGACATCTGGTACGAGAACAAATACACCAGACTGATGACCACTACACCGAGCAGCAATCCGGCCGTGAGCCGCGCACCGGGCGTCATCGAGCGAAAGAGGTCGCTGAACTGAGCGAAGGTTTTGTTGAGGAAATCCATCCGTGGAGCCCTATATGTAGTTTATGTTATCGACAAACTGCTTAGACGCGAATATTCTCAATTTGCGTATAAGCCTGCACCAGCTTGTTGCGGATCTGCATCATCATGCGAAACGCGATATCGGCCTTCTGTACGGCGGTCATGACCTCGGCCGGGTTGACGTCCTCGCCGGTTGCCAGGCCCTCGACCGCGGCGGCCGCGTCCTGCTGCATCGAATTGACCTCTTGGATCGAATCGAGCAGAATGTTTTTAAACGAACTGGCATCGGCCGCGCCCGCACCGCTGGCCGCGCCCAGCCCATTGCCATTCAACCCCGATACGCCCGATGCCGATTGCATCTGCGAAAGGTTTTGCAGGGCCGAACTCATGTTTATACCGCTGATTGGTTGCATTATTCAAAAATCCTTTATGCCAAAATTCTCAGCGTCTGCTGCTGAAGATCCTTGGTTATATCCATCGCACCCAGGTTAGCCTCGTATGCACGGGCGGCTTCCAGGGCGTCGGTGAACTCGGTCATCATGTTTATGCCAGGGTAGGCTACCCAGCCTTTACGCTCGCCTTCTTTAACGGCGTCGGGGTGGCCCGGCTGATACTTCCAACGCGGCTGGACTTCTTCGTCGGTTTGCACGGAAGACACGTTGACACCCGCGGCACCGTTGCGGCCAATGCCGTCGTCGGTTTGGAAGACCGCGTAACGGGGCTTATACGGTTCGGCCTCTCCGGCCTCGTTCGAGGTGGTCGAGATGTTGGCCAGGTTGCTCGATATCGTGTTCATGCGAACCCGCTGGGCAACCAACCCGCTAGTGCTGATGTCGAAGGCAGGCATTATCATTTCGTGTTTTCCTTATGCTTTCTCGCTTATGGCGGCCGAGAGCAGACGAAACTGGCTGATCATAATGGAAAGGGCCATGTTATGTTGCAGTTGGTTCTTGACCATTTCCGAAACTTGAAATTCCATGCCCACGTTGTCGCCGTCGTGACGCAGGATGGTTTTCGAATCCTTGGCTACGTGTGCAATGTTGACGTCCCGCCCGCCGCCGATGGGCATGGGGCCCTCGCCGGGCGAACGGTAAGTGGTGCCGTGACGACGTGTGTTGACGGCCTCTTTCAATCGATCCTGGAAATCTTCGACCGAAATGTCGCGTGCCTTGTAGCCGGGCGTGTCGAGGTTGGCAATATTTCCAGCCAGCACGTTTTGGCGTGCTTCGGTGAAGCCGACCACCTGTTCCATCACAGGAATCGAGGTTGATTGAAATATACCCTCAAACATTTGGGCGTTCCGTGCCGATAAGGCGTCTTGTAATCGGGCTGTTAAGTTACTCGTGCATCAGGATTTGATGGTTTTCATAGCAATTCGCGTGCCAATGGGCAATACGAACAGCCGTAGGCCGGGTTGCAACCCGGCGTTTTCATTGCGGTCTCTCTCATCGCCGGGTTACAACCCGGCCTACATTGCTCACTTGCCGGATTGCAACCCGGCCTACTTCTATTCTTCCCAGTTTCGCACGCGGCAATTTTCGCCGTAGTTCGGCAGAAACTGCCGGTTGCGAACCGGCCGATTTTTCCTCTTTACCCGGCCTTGGGCAACGACTTTGCACGCGGCGCGTAGCCGTACTGCCGCAGTTTGCCGGATAGTGTGCGGACGCCAATGCCCAGGGCCTTGGCCGTTTTGGCTCGGTGTCCGTCGAAATGTTCCAAGGTGGCCTCGATCAACATGCGTTCGGTTTCTTGCAGGCTCAGCCCGACGGGAATTTCCTCGGGCTTTTGTGTTGAACAGTCATTTGAAGCCGTTGTTTGCGAAGCGACACTTGTTGGGGCGGTGCGTAGCGGAAGTACCGCGGCGCTCGGTTCAACCGCCAGCCAGCGGCCCAGGTCGTCGGCAGTGATCGCTTTGCCGTTGCCAAGCACGCTGGCACGCGTGACCACGTTTTCCAGTTCGCGAACGTTCCCCGGCCAGTGGTAGTTCACCATCAATTCGCGCGCGGACGCGTCGAACGCGCAGGCTTCCTTGCACAGCCGCTGCGCCGATCGCAGGCGAAAATAATCGGTCAGCTCGGGAATGTCTTCGGCCCTGTGCCGTAGCGGCGGAACGTGGATGGGAACCACGGCCAGCCGGTAGTAGAGATCCTCGCGCAGGCGTCCCTCGCCGACCTCGATTTCCAGGTCGCGGTTCGAAGTGGCCATGACGCGCACGTCGACGCTGATGGTTTGGCTGGAGCCGACGCGTTCGAACGAGCGTTCTTGCAGCACCCGCAACAGCTTTGCCTGTAGCGGCAGATCGATTTCAGTGACTTCGTCCAAGAGTATTGACCCGCCGGCGGCCATTTCGAAACGGCCAGTACGCGCGTTGTCGGCGCCGGTGAAGGCGCCTTTTTCGTGTCCGAAGAGTTCGCTTTCCATCAGTTGGGCCGAGAGCACGGGGCAGTTCAGGCTAACCAGCGGCCCGCCGCAACGCTTGCTGGCGGCGTGGATGGCGGCGGCCACCAGCTCCTTGCCGGTGCCGCTTTCTCCGGTTATCAACACGGTTTCCGTGGTGGGCGCCACGCAGGCGATTCTTTCACGCAGGGTCTGCATTTCCCGGCTCGAGCCGATCATGGGCGGCGATTCCGTACAGCTTGGCTTTGTGTCGGACGCTGGCTGCACGGCCGAAATCGACGGCTCGCCGTCAGTAGCGCCCGTGCCTTTGGCATTGCTCTCGTTCAAAAGACGCTTGTGTTCGATGGCCTGGCTGGTCAAGCGTTCGAGTTGGTCGCTGTCGAACGGTTTTTCGATGTAGTCGAAGGCCCCGTGCCGCATGGCCTCGACGGCCGTTTCCACCGAGGCGTGGGCCGTGACCATTACGATCTGGGCACCGTAGCGTCGCTGTTCGAGTTGCACGATGAACTCGACGCCGGTCATGCCGGGCATTTTTAGATCGGTCACGATGCAATCGAAGACCTTGCGCCGGATCGTGTTGAGGGCTTCGGCGGCGCTGGAACAACTGTCGACTTCGTGGCCCGACTGGCGGAGGATATCGACCATCGATTCTCGCGCGCTGCGGTGATCGTCAACAACCAGAACCCTTCCGGTCAATTCGTCTTGCAGCGGGCCGCTATTCTTGGACCGTGGGGTGTTATCTCCAAGTGTACTTCTCATTTTGCCACCTCCACTTTTTCTTCTACCGGCTTGGCGTTTAGCGTCGCCTCGCTGGGAAGACGCATTGTGAACGCGGCTCCACACGGCAGGCGGTTGCCGGCACTGATGTCTCCGCCGTGGGCGTCGAGGATGCTGGAGACGATGGCCAGCCCCAGTCCCGTGCCACCCGACTTCGTGGTAAAGAAGGGCTCGAACACGCGCGTGCGGCTTTCTTCGGACAAGCCCGGTCCCGTGTCGGAGATTTCCAGTTCGACGCAGTCGCCCTTGTTTTTGCCGGAGAACAGCAGCGTCCCGCCGTCGGGCATGGCGTCCAGGGCGTTGAGCGTGAGGTTCAAGGCGGCCCGCCGTAGCATGTCGCGGTCGGCACGCACGACAAGCTGTACGGGCACGTGGGTATCGACCTCGATCACCTGGGCCGAGACTTGCGGAGCCAGCGAGGCATGGATATCGTCGATCAGGTCGCGGAGGTAGAAATTTGCCAACCGCGGCTCGCGGTCGCTGGTGAAGTGCAATAGATCGTGGACCGTGGTTTCCAGGGCCCCGAAACCGCACTCGATTTTCTCCAACACGCCCAGATTTTCGGCATCGGCGGAGATCCGCCGTCGCAATAGGCTGAGGTACAAGTTGACCGGAACGAGGTTATTTCGCACCTCGTGTGCCACGTGCGACGCCATGCGTCCCAGGTCGGCCAGGCGGTTTTTCCTGGCCAGCTCGCGGTTCTTGGCTTCGAGTTCGTCGGTCAGCCGGCGGACTTCTTCGCGCAAGGCCTCATGCGTTTGTTCTAACTGCACGGTGGCCGAATGCCAGGCCGTCAATACGGCCTCGAGATCGGCGTCGGCGCCCAGCGACAACACGTCGGTTACGGTTGTGTTTTCCGTCATCAAAAGGTTTCCGGTATGTCGTTTGCCCCGGTTGTATTTACTGCTTCAATAATAAATGTCTCAAGTCTCCGAAGCCAAGTCGAGTTGCCCCGAATGCTGAGGAGTTGTTGCCGTGTATGCCCCGCGTGCGCGGCCGGCGCGATGTGCTCCGTCGAGTCGCACGGCCGCCTCGTCGCGACGTTGGGTTAACTCGCTTTCGCCCATTTTTTCCTGTTCGATAATTTGCGCGAACAGGGCCTCGCAACTTTGTATTTGTTTGCCGCAACGTTGCCGGTCGAGTTCCGAGCGCCACTGTCGGCTTTCCGGCGACTGCGAACGGAAAGGATTCAAATCGCGTTCGACGTTCTGCAGCCGCTCGATTAGTCTCTGCTTGACGGCCAGGAGGTCCAGCAGCGTGGTCATTTGGCCGCTGCGGACTAATTCCAACTGCCGCTGGCCGATTTCGTGCAATTCCCGCAAGCAGTTGTGTTTTCGATCGACCAGTTCGGCCAGTCGGACTGTATCAAGTGCGTTCATCGGCTCAGGCTCGACAATAATGTTGGTTGTAATCCACGGCAGCCGTATCCCCGTCGGCCGTAAGTTGATCGAACAACTCGGTCCATTGTTGGCGGGTTCGATTGGTGGTTTGTGAAAACTCGGCGTTTTTGTGCATTCGTTTAAGCACGCTCTGGGCACGTTTCAAAGTACGTCGTGCTTCGTCGTGCTTGAGGAGACGCTGCTGCGCGCGGGCTGTTTGCAAATATGCTTGCAGTACGACCGGTTGTCTTTGGTAACGGCTGATCACGGCCATGTAGGCATCGATGGCGGCATCGAAGTCTTCGAGTTCGAAAAGCGTATCGGCCACGCCCATATAACAGTTGCGTAGAATCTCGCGGTCGATCTCGTAGAGATCCATGGTATCGCGTCGTCGATCTAGAAGGTCGCGCAACTGGACGTATTGGTCGTGGGCCGATTTGAGCAGCGAATTGACTTCTTTGGAATGCGTGATGAGCGAATTTTCGATGAAATCCTTACGCAGCTTTTCTCGCGCGGCCTCGGAACTGTGCCGATAGGAGTCGGCGATTAGATAGCGGCCCTTCATGGCCCTGGGTACGTCGGGCTGCCGCCGCACGGCCTCGCTTAGGCGACGAATTGCATCGCTGTAATCACCCTGTGCATGCAATAGTTCGCCCAAATCGAACAAGGCGTCCTGCCAGACCTTACTCGACGGCGTGATGCCCTCGCCCTCGATAATCCGCTGGAACGATTCCTTGGCCTTATCCGCTTCGTCTTTCTCGCGATACGCCCGCCCGGCCCAAAGGCGGGCTTGAAAACTGGCCACGTCCTTGGGATGGAAGTCGATGCATTCCTGAAAGACCTCAAGCGATTTGTCCGTCTGACCCAAGGCCAGATAGGCCTTGCCCAGATTAACCAACGCGCGGGGATTGCGTTGCCGCGACTCGTTGTTGAGATATTTGTTCAATTCGAAGACGGCGTCATCGTAGTTCTGTCCGCGGATGAAACAATCGCTGCTGGCCCAAATGTCGTCGGCGTAATGCACCGTGGCTATTCTCAATTTGGCCAACCGCGAGTAGACCATGCCCGCCTGGCGGAGATAAGCTCGGCCGTTGTGAAGCACAATCTTGGCCTTTGCGGGAGGCAAATTCGCAGCCTGCGCGATCTGGCTCTCGCCCCAGCGGCGGAATGTGTCGGCCACAAGGTTCGTGGCCCGAACCCTGGGAAACAACGGATACGAAAGCCGCGCTAACTGCAAGGATATTTCGTAGTTTTGCGTTTCAAAATAATGGTGATAAGCGGACAGCACGCGGGCGCGAACTTCTGCCAGGGTGAACCAGGGGTTACTGAAATTGTTGGGGTCGGGAATGGCCGCCAGTAAATTGCGATAGGACCCCAAGGCCGCTTCGTCGCGGCCGTAGTGTCGGGCCAGTTCGGCCGCGCGAAGATCGCAGGCCACGGCTTCGGGCGTTTCCGGAAAAACTGTTTGCGTGCGTTTGAACTGATCGGCCGCCGCGCGATAATTTCCCATCTCCAGGAAACACAAACCGATCAAATACATGGCTCGCCGCGTGGCAATATTATTGAGCGTGTCGCTTCCCTGGGCTTTGCGAAAGCTTTCTATGGCCGACTCATACTTGAGCTTTGCACGGTAGTGGGCATCGGCCGATGTCTGGCCCTTGTCCTTCGCATCGTTTCTAAGAGCCGCTGCCTCGCGCATCAAAACCTGGCCGCGGACAACGATCGCCGCGGCACGATTCTTCGCGTCTTTCGGAATCTTCTTCAAAGTGGCCAGGCATTCGCCCACGCGATCCATGCGCAGGAATATTTTCGATCGCTCGAGCAGCCCTTCGTTGCGGGCCTCGTCGGAAATCGTCTCGTGCGACAAAAACAGGCCGTTGTATTTGAGGGCTTCCTTGAATTTGGGGATCGGGTCGTTGAGATAGACGCCGGCCAATAGCCTTTCGATCTCGATACGCGTTCGTTCGAGTTTGGTTACCCGCAATGCGTCCTGTAGAACCGGCAGACTTGCCGAGACCTGATCGCTGCGATATAGACAACGTCCCAGCAAAAGCAGACCCTCGGCCTTTCGGCCCGTCGGGAAACCTCGGTCGGCAGCCTCTTCCAAATAGCGAGAAGCTTGGCGCAGGCCTGACTTCTTGTCCTCTTGCCAGGAATCCATCGTCTCGCGATAGGTGACAACTCCCAGAATAAACGCCGGACCGCCGGCTTCTTCGGCAGGAGGATTCCTACGTTCGGCAAGGATTTCGGCCATCGTACGTGCTTCGTTCAATACGCCGCTATCGAGGGCATCTAGGGCTGCCGCCAAAGTTGCATGGCTTGTCGCGTCCGAAGATCCCGAGCCAAGCCAAAACCACACGCCTGCAAGCGACGCAACCATCAGAAAACAACCGCCGGCCAGCAAAACCGACATCT
Source organism: uncultured Planctomycetaceae bacterium (assembly GCA_964541935.1). Lineage (GTDB taxonomy): Bacteria > Planctomycetota > Planctomycetia > Pirellulales > Thermoguttaceae > JAFGTN01. The sequence goes on from CAZISU010000007.1 coordinate 17,090, forward strand.
TCCGATGCGCAGCCGCCCACGACCTCGCGCGGCGAATTGGGGCCAAAACCCCTCGCGGCGCGCTTTCGGGCTGCGGTTGCACTTCGTCTGTCTGTTGGTCGCTTGCCATTTTTCTCTTTGGAATTGTGCCCTTTTCCGCCAATCCGCCGTTCGCGATAAGTCCTGGAACTTAATCTCCAGGCAGTTGCCGTCGCCGGCCATCCACCAGATAGAGGGGATTTTCGAGGAAAAGGTCGGAAGCTTGTACACGATAATCGCAAATGGTGTCAATGGATGTTGGTGGGGATTGAAGATCGGAACCGAGTCGGTTATCCTGAGTAGTTGCTCTCGGCAATCTAGTGAATGATTGCCATTGGGGCAGTGTGGAAAAGCAGGCAATACTAGGAAGAGCGTAACGGGGGCCCCCACGCGGGCTACTGCCTTGATGCTTTCACGCCATTCCTCCCACCCGTGCTACCTGATTACCGCTCGTATCCCTCTAGGTGTTTTGCGTTATGGCTTTTTTGGCTGCTTGTATTTTCTGCCTGTTCGTTGCTGCAACCGTCGCAGTCGTGGTTGGTCATATTATCGCTTGGATACTGTACATTCCGATGTCTGTGCGGGTGTTTGGCGAGACACCTTGGCTACCAGCACCGTGGAGGGAGCCACTTAAAGGTGGTGAGCAAGTCGAGTTTGCAACCGACGACGGTCTGCAGCTGAGCGGCACTTATTTGTCGTCGGGAAAACAGCAACGCAAGGGTGTTGTCGTATTTTGCCATGAACTCAACGGCGATCGATGGTCTTGCTCGCCGTATGTCGAGGATCTCAGTCGACAGGGCTTCGATGTTTTCACCTTCGATTTTAGAAATCACGGCACAAGCGGCCGTCGCCCCGACTACGAACCTTTGCCCTGGGTGACCACCTTCGAGTTGGCCGACGTACGCGCGGCCATCGACTATTTGTCTTTGCGTGCGGATGCCGATCCCGCTGGAATCGGCCTTTTTGGAATCAGCAAGGGCGGAACGGTAGCCCTCTGTGCAACGGCCTACGATCCTCGCGTGCGGGCTTTGATTGTGGATGGCGCCTGTCCCACCGAACGCATGCAATTATATTATGCACGGCGTTTCGCCAAGATATTCGCGCGCTACTCCTGGATGCTGACGCGCTTGCCAAATATCTCACTGCGCACGACAAACGCCTTGACACGTTTGATTATCAGTCGCCGCAGGAACTGCCGCTTTGTCAATGTCGACGTTGCCGCAAGAAAAATTCGCCAGCCGGTACTAATGATCCACGGCCGCCGCGACAGCCATATCCCGCTCGAGATCGTGCAAAATCTGCGCGCCACGATGTGCAAAGGCACCAAGCTTTGGGCGATTTCCGACGCCAAGCACAACGGCTCGATTTCGGTCGTGCGTGAGACCTATCACCGCCGAATCGCCAGATTTTTGCAACGCAATCTTTGCCCGTCGCAAGCAACTTCGCAACCCGCGTCGCCCCTCACACGTCGCCAGAAGATCGCGGGCCGCTTATGGAAAAGCGAAGCCCAACGCGACTCTTCCACGTCTCACGAGGCCGATCACCGCTCACCAGTCGCAACCATCGAGTAATCGCGATTGCGGTCAGATTGCCCTGCAGTTGAGGCAAGAAATAAAATCGGGCCGCGAAAGGCGCAAACTTTACGCGGCCCGTGTTGCTCATTGTACGTGTCAACTCATCTAGTAGCCGGCCTGATGCAACCCAAAGCTATCCTAACCGGCGTTCCGGAGGACTTTCGGCTCAAGCCTTTCCCCGCACTATGGGCGGCAGTGGGGCGGGCTGGATCGCCGATTTCTCTTCCTTGGGGGCGACGTTTTCGTGAGCGTCGCAGCAGTCACCACATGACGATCCGCAGGGGACAAGTATGCACTTGTAGGTCGGCACTTCACAAGTAATCGTCTTTTTGATGAGCTTTTTGCGGTAACGAACCTTGCCACAGTGCGGTTTGACCAGCGGGCGGCTCAGCAGCTCAGCGCAGGGACCGCAGCCACTGTCGCAGCCTTCCGTGCAGCCGTCTTCACAACAGCCCGGATTGCTACCACAACACGACTTCTTGCAGCCCGGATTGGCGACGCAAAACTGCTCGCACTCGACAACCCAAACGGTTTTTTTGACCTTTTTCATTTCACAGACGACTTTGCAAGTCATCTGAGTACAGGGGCCACAGCTCTTGTCACAGCACGCGGGTTGGTTGCAACAATCGCCAGCCATGGCGGCACTGGCGAGCAGCGCACTAGCCACGAGGGATAGTATAATAATTCTCATGTTTATTCTCCATAAAGGCGTGCCCTGGGCGACACGCGGAATTGTAACCTTCTATGTGAAAGTTGTTATGCACGACTCTAGAAATCGATCTGGGCTCGCATCTGCACAATATCGAGGTTGCCGTCGAGCGCGGCGGCATCGTCGGTGGTCGAGTGGATGTAATTGAACATCAACCGCATGTACGGATTGAGATACCAATTCACGCCGACCGTATGATCGCCGGTTCGGCCGCCGTTGACCGGGCCATCGATCACGTCGCCGTAGGAGTAGCGATAAGCAACTTCCCAAGCACCGATGCCCGTCTGTACGCAACCGTTTTCGTCACGCACGCGGAAGAAGTTCCCAAACGGTTTGACGCGGCTGTTGAAACTGCCC